>JAOBWQ010000482.1 GCA_025463425.1 Ilumatobacteraceae bacterium
GGGCAGGGCAGGGATGAGCCAAACAGCATCGAGCACGGCGGGGTCAGCCCTTCAACTCGGCAAGATCGTCGGCGGTGGCGTCTGGCCGCTTGCGCATGATGGACACGATGATGCCGAGGCCCACCACCACTTCGGCGGCGGCGACGACCAGCACGAAGAACACGGTGGTCTGCCCGCCGATGTCGCCGAGCGCTTTGGCCATCGCGACGAACGTGAGGTTGACCGCGTTCAGCATCAGCTCGATGCACATGAACATGATCAGTGGGTTGCGACGGACGAGCACACCGACGGCACCGATCGAGAACAGCAGCGCGGCGAGGATGAGGTACCACGTCGGCGTGGGCGTGACAGTGGCGAGGATCACTTCGCGCTCGCCCCCGTCGTCGATTCGGTCCTGGCGGCAACCTCGGCGGCGCTGGCGACCGGGCCGGACTTGCCGGGTCGGCGGGCCAGCAGCACCGTGCCGACGACGGCGATGACGAGCAGCACCGATGTCACCTCGAACGCGAAGACGTGGTTGCTGAACAGATCGTTGGCGAGCTGCTTGATGTTCGAGTCATGGCTGGCCGCATCGGTGGCCGTGTCGAGGCCGGTGCCACGGGCGGTCAGCGTCTTGCGGCCCTCGATGATGGCCCCGCCGATGAGACCGAACAGGCCGAGCCCGACGATGACCGCGAGCGGGCGCTGGACCTTGACCGGATCGATCCGCAACGACTCGGCACGATCGACGCCGAGCAGCATGATCACGAAGAGGAACAGGACCACGATTGCTCCGCCGTAGACGATCACCTCGACGGCGGCCAAGAAGTGCGCGTCCTGCGAAACGAACATCACCGCGACGCCGAACAGGGTCAGCACGAGGCTGAGCGCGGCGTGCACCGGATGCGAGCGGACGATCACGCCGACGGCGCCGGCGAGGATCATCACGGCCGCGCAGATGAAGACGAACAACTGCATCGTCAGTGGTCCCTTGCGTCCTGGGCCGGCTCTGGGGCGCGCAGCCCGTACCCGAGCTCGCCGCTCCAGCCGTTGATGCCTTCGAAGTCGGCGTCGCCGCTCGGTGCCGTCGCCCGCATCCAGCCGCTGGTGTGCAGGTCTTCACCGGCGCGCCAATCCTCCCACGGCATCTGCTGGGGCTTGCCGTCGTCGCCGACGAGGAGCTCGGTCTTGGTGTAGATCGCGTCCTCGCGGTTCGTGAAGCTGAACTCGAACAGCTTGCTCTCCGTGATCGCCTCGGTGGGGCAGGCCTCGACACACAGATCGCAGTGGATGCAGCGGAGGTAGTTGATCTCGTAGACGAAGCCGAAGCGCTCGCCGGGCGAGGTCGGTGCGTCGGGATCGTTGTCGGCGCCGCGCACGTAGATGCACTTCGCCGGGCAGACGCCTGCGCAGAGCTCGCAGCCGATGCACTTCTCCATGCCGTCTTCGTACCGGTTCAGCACATGCCGTCCGTGGAGGCGCTCGGGCTTCGGTGCCTTCTCGTCCTGGTTGTGCGGGTCGGCCTCGCCACCCTTGGCGAGGTTCTTCTTGGCGACCCGACCGCCGGAGTAGTTCTTGGTCAGCCGCTTGCCACCGAAGAGACGGTGCTGCTTGATCGTGACGACAAATCCATCGAGGTAACCCATCAGAACATCGCCCCCTCTCGATCTCGGTTCTTCGCACTGACCCGCACGGCGGCCGTCAGCAATCCTGCGCAGAGGGCCAGTGCAACGATCGAGATCGCGCTGACCAACCACTTGTTCCAGTCATTGTCGCTTGCGACGCGCTGCGCGGCCAAGAGCAGGAACCAGCCGAGCGACGCCGGGATCAGGACCTTCCAGCCGAGGTTCATCAGCTGGTCGTAGCGCAGACGGGGAAGGGTGCCGCGGAGCCACACGTAGACGTACAGGAACACGAGGACCTTGGCGATGAACCAGACCGTGCCGCTGAAGGGTCCGAGGTGGATGTCACCGTTGAAGTGGATCCGGCCGAGGTCGAACTTGACCGGCTGCGGACCGCCGAAGAACAGCGTGACGATCACGCCGCTCATCGTGACCGTGTTCATGAACTCGGCGAGGAAGAACAGTGCGAACGAGAATGCCGAGTACTCGGTGTTGAACCCGCCGACGAGCTCTTGTTCGGCTTCGACGAGGTCGAACGGAGGCCGGTTGAGCTCGGCGGTGCCGGCGATCATGAAGATCACGAACGGCACCACACCAGTGGCGATGACGCTCCACTTGCTGAGGCTGTTCTGCCCGCCGACGATGCCGTGCGTGCTGAGCGTGCCGGAGATGAGCAGCACCGATGCGATGCTCAGGCCGAGGGCCGCTTCGTAGGACACCATCTGCGCCGAGGCGCGCACCGATCCGAGCAGTGGGTACTTCGAGCCGGACGACCAGCCGGCGAGCATGATGCCGTACACCGCGATGCTGCTCAGCGCGAGCAGCAAGAGCACGCCGATCGGCGGATCGGCCAGCTGCACGAACGTGCGGTGGCCGAAGATCTTGATCGTGCCGTCCTTGCCGTGCAGGAAGTCGCCGCCGAGCGGGATGACCGTCCAGACCAGGAACGCCGGCACGAACGCCAGGTACGGCGCGAGGCGGAACACGAAGCTGTCGGCTCGGTCGGGCATCAGCCCTTCCTTGAAGATCAGCTTCATCCCGTCGGCCAGGGTCTGCAGCAGGCCGAACGGACCGGCCTTGTTCGGACCGGTGCGGTTCTGCATGCCGGCCACGATCTTGCGCTCGAACCAGACCATGAACATCGTCACGACGAGGCCGACTGCGAAGACGACGAGCATCTTCAGCAGCACGATCAGGACGGTGGCCAGGCCGAGCTTCTCGACGAGGGAGTCGATCGCCAACATCACAGGCTCTCGATCCGCACGTCGGTGACCGATGCGTCGGCGTCGATCAGGTCACCGATCTTGGTGCCGCTGCCGCTCGGCTGGTTGAACGGCACCCAGGCGGTGCCCCGCTGCACGGACGGATCCGCCTGCAGCGAGAGGACCACGGTGGCCTTGGCGCTGGAGAGCTTGACCTCTTGGCCGAGCGTGGTGCCGATCCGGGCAACGTCGAGCGGGTTGACGAACACTGCCGTGCCGGCGGCCAACGGCGCCAGCGACGGTGCATGAGCCGTGGCGACGGCTGCGTCGTACAGCTTGCGACTGACCACGAGACGGAAGTCGTAGGAGTTCCGATCACCGAGGACCACCGTCGGCGTGTTGATCGGGTCGATGTGCGGGGCGATGGCCACCACACCGTTGGGGTCCGCGGCAAGGGCAGCAGCTGTGACGCCGTCGTAGCCGTCGACGTGCATCGCGATCGAGTCGGTGATGGCTTCGACCGATGTGAACCCGAGGTCCGTGCCGAGCTGACGGGCGATCTCGCCGGCGATCATCCAGTCGGGGCGAGCGGTGCCGTTGGCCGTGATCTTCTGCGCCACTGCCGTGGTACGGCCTTCGAGGTTCGAGGTCGTGCCGGACTTCTCCGCATAGGCAGCGGCGGGCAGCACGACATGGGCGAGCCTCGACGAGTCCGTGACGAACGTGTCGATCGCGATGATCCGCCGAGCACCGGCGAGGGCGCGGCGGGCGAGGTCGGCATCGGGGACGTCGCTGAGCGGATCCGAGCCGAGCAGGATGAGGCACTCGATCGATCCCGCAGCGGCCGCGTCGAGGATGCCCTTGCTGTCGAGCCCACCCTTGCCCGGGCGGAGTCCGACCTGGGTGGCGCCCACGACGTTGCCGCGACGCAGCGCCGGCAGCACCGTGGCAGCGGGAACGGCAGCGAGCAACGCGTTCAGCGCCGCGACGGTGGGGCCCGACGATTCGGCGAGGTTGGCCCGGCCGACGACGATCACGACGTCGCCAGTGGCGACCTGGGCGGAGACGACGGGGTCGAGCAGCGTCGCCGATACGACGTCGGCCTGAACGCCGGGCTCGTAGAACACCGTCTTCCACGCGTACTTGGTGAGGCCGCTGGCCTTCGGCGCGAACTCGAGGATCTTGGTGTGCTTCTTGTCCGCCGCGTCGCGCAGGCGGAGGTAGAGCACGGGCAGCTCTTCTTTGAGGTCCGGCCCGAGCAGGATCACGGTCTTGGCCCTGGCGGCGTCGTCGATCGTGGCCCGGGGGAAGCCGAGCAGACCGGCGGGAAGACCGTCGACCAGCTGGGCCGAGGCGTTGGGCGTGCCGATCACGTCGTGGGCAAGGCGGGCGAAGGCGAACGCGTCTTCGTTCGTGCCGCGCGCGCCGCCGAGCACCGCCACGCTGCTCGGGCCGCCGGCCGCGAGTGCGTCCTTGATCAGCTGCACGGCCGACCCGATGGCCGAGCTCCACGACGTCGGCGCATGGCCGTCGGCGGTGAGGATCAACGGAGTGGTGAGCCGGTCGTCGCTGCCGATCGACTCGAAGCCGAACCTGCCCTTGTCGCACAGCCAGCCCCAGTTGACGGGATCCGAATCGACGCCTTGGTAGCGGACGAGCTCGTCGCGGGTGGACTGCACCGCAGTGCGACATCCGACCGAGCAGGTCGTGCAGGTGCTCTCGGCCTCCTGGAGATCCCATGGGCGCGCCTTGAACCGGTACGGGCTGGCGGTCAGCGCGCCGACCGGGCAGATCTGCACCGTGTTGCCGCTGAAGTAGCTGGCGAACGGCTCGTCCGGGAAGGTGTTGACCTGAGTCAGGTTGCCACGGTGGGTGAACGAGATCAGCGCGTCGCCGGCCACTTCGTCCGCGAAGCGAGTGCATCGATCGCAGAGGATGCAACGCTCGCGGTCGAGGAAGACGAGATC
>JAOBWQ010000484.1 GCA_025463425.1 Ilumatobacteraceae bacterium
TAGCCGGCCGGCAGATCGACGTCGTGCCAGTCGATCCGGCCGAGCTCCGACGCGGGTGGGTCCCACGGATGGTGCGGATCGGGGAAGCTCATCCAGCAGAACCAGTCGTCGTCGGCGGCCAGCGAGTCGAGCCAAGAGATCGTCCGGTCGGCCACCCAATCGGTGTGGTACCACTCCTTGGGCACGTGGTTGACGTGCACCTGCGGCGCTCCGGTGTCGCCGCCGCCGGCAGCGTTGACCTCGAACGTCGGATCGAGCACCGGGTAGAACATGCCCGCGACCTCGGGATGGTTGGCCGCGATCCAGCGCGAGTAGTGCAGTTGTCCCGCAGGGTTGTGGGTGGCGAACTCGAGGTGGTCGAAGCCGCGATGCGGGCCGGTCGTGCCGTCGGACCACGGCTGGTCGAGCTGGGTCTCGGTGCCGAGCCGGGCCAGGCGGTTCTCGGTGAACTTGGCGAACGGGTCGAGGAACGGTTCGAAGTGCGGCTTGCCGACGAGCGCGGTCCGGTAGCCGGCGCGGTGCAGTTCGGCGGCCACCGAGGGAGCATCGACCGGCAGGGGCACGCCGTTCATCCACACGCCGTGGGTGCTCGGGTACTGGCCGGTGAGCATCGTCGACCGAGACGGCATGCACACCACGCTCTGCGGGATCGCCCGCTCGTAGCGCACACCCGCGGCTGCGAGGCCATCGATCACCGGCGTGCGGGCCAGCGTGCCGCCGTTGCAACCGAGCGTGTCGTAACGCTGCTGGTCGGTCGTGACGAAGAGGATCTTGCGGCCCATCAGTTGCTCCCGTTTCTCGTGGCCGTTGGATCGCCGGTCGCGGACACGGTGAGGCCCACGGCGTCGAGGGCCGGACCGGCGCCGGCATCGAACTGGCGCTTGAGCTCGTCCAGCGCGCCGATCGTTCCGCCGCCGATGACGAGCGCCATGACGGCCGGCTCGGCATCGGTGGAGTAGACGACCATGCTCGTGCCGTCGCCGACATCGAGCACGTCGAGCGTGGCGAGGTGGCTGGTGAAGAGCGGCGCGGTGATCCGGTACTGGAAGCGGCGCTGCAGCGCGTCGTTGGTGACGATCTCCTCCGGCATCGGCACGCCGCTGCCCATCGTGATCACCCGGCGGCCGCCGTCGACCGTGCAGTCGATGATGCCAGGGAACCAGAGGTGGAGGATCTCCGGTCGGCCGACGACGCGCCAGACGTCATCGGCTGATGCGTCGATGCGGATCTCGTGGCGTTGGGTCGCCATCACGTGCTCGAGATGAAGTCGTTGATCAAGGCCGCGAGCTGTGGACCCGTGTCCTCCTGCAGGAAGTGGCCGGCGCCCTCGAGGGTGGTGTGCGCCTGGCCCTGGGTGCCCGGTACACGGCGCAGGAACACCCGCTCGCCGCCACTGGTGATCGGGTCGCCGTCACTGAACGCGCACAGGAACGGCTTCTCGAACGTGTCGAGGACCCGCCACGCAGCCTGGTTGTCGGCAGCCGCGGGATCGTCGGGTCCGGTCGGCACGAGCGACGGCATGATCCGCGACCCGGCCGTGTAGGTCTCGTCCGGGAACGGCGCGTCGTAGGCCGCCAGCACCTCGGCCGGGAGATCGGTCGTGCAACCACCATTGACGATCATGCTGACCACGAAGCCGGGCGATTCCTTGGCGAACTTCTGCCAGGCCATGAACGCCGCGCTCAAGGGACGTTCGCCGTCGGGCATCCCGCCGTTGCCGATCACGACCCGGGCGTACCGATCGGGTGAAGCGGCGACGAGGCGCAGGCCGACCAGGCTGCCCCAGTCCTGGCCGAAGAAGGTGATGTCGCGCAGGTCGAGCCGATCGAACAGCGCCTCCGTCATCCAGCCGACGTGCTTGGCATAGGAGTAGTCGGTGGTCGCAGCCGGCTTGTCACTGCGCCCGAACCCGACCAGGTCCGGCACGATGCAGCGGTGGCCGGCGGCGACGAGGCCGGGGATCATGTGGCGGTAGAGGTAGGCCCATGTCGGTTCGCCGTGCATCAGCAGCACGGGCGCGGCATCAGTGGGTCCGACGTCGAGGTAGTGCACGCGCAGCGTTGCCGGACCGGCGGGATCACCGCTCGCGATCTCGACGTAGTGCGGCTCGAACGGGAAGTCGGGGAGATCGACGAAGCGATCGTCCGGGGTGCGCAGGACCTGCATGGCTGCATCTGAGCAGATCCACCCCTCACCGGTTGCTTCGGGGCCACCGTTGTTGCACCCAGCATTACCCGAGAGGTAATCGCCACGCCGCCGGGCGAGGCGCACTGTGGAGCCATGAACGACACCACAACCACCACAACCACCGTCGACGCCGAGACCGGCCCTGACTTCTCGGCCGCGATCGACCTCTACCTGCAGGCGTACAACGAGCGCGACGCCACCCGTCGGGTTGCGCTCATCGAGCAGGCCTTCCAGCCCGATGCCCATCTCTTCGATCCCCCGATCGAGGGCGCCGGCCACGACGGCATCAACGAGATGTTCGCCACCGTCCAGGGCATGTTCGCGGAGCACAGCTTCCGCCGCTCGACCGGCATCGACGCCCATCACGGCATCGCCCGCTACGGGTGGGAGCTCGTCGCCGCCGACGGGACGGTCGCCCTCGCCGGGATGGACGTCGCGGTCATCGAGAGCGACGGCAGGCTGAACCGCGTCGCCGGGTTCTTCGGCGACCTGCCCGCCCTCGAATCCTGATCCCCTCTGAACACCGGACGCGGTGCTGAGTACCGTTGCCGCATGAGCACTGGTCGGATCGGCAATGAAGGCGCCGGACCCCTCCTCAAGGAGTGGAGGGGTCGGCGCCGGCGCAGTCAGCTCGACCTCGCCGTCGAGGCCGGGGTCTCGACCAAGCACCTCAGCTTCGTCGAGACAGGACGGGCCAGGCCGAGCCGCGAGCTGCTGTTGACCCTGGCTCGCCACCTCGACGTGCCGCTGCGCGATCGCAACTCCCTCCTGCTCGCTGCGGGATATGCGCCGCGGTACCACGAGACCCAGATCGACGACCCGCTCTCGCAGCACGTGCGGTCGTCGCTCGAGCGACTGCTGGCCACCCACGATCCGTACCCCGGGTTGGTCCTCGACCGGCAGTGGAACATCGTGATGGCCAACCAGGGCGCGAACCGCCTCGTCGCCGGCATCCCCGAGCACGTCGAGCTGCCCCGCCCGAACGTGTTCCGGATCAGCCTCCACCCCGATGGCGCCGCGGCGAACACCGTCAACTTCGCCGAGTGGG
>JAOBWQ010000494.1 GCA_025463425.1 Ilumatobacteraceae bacterium
GAGCGGGCCTTCCCCATCCTGCGGCGCGCCGGCGAGTTGCGCCGTGGTCAGGTCGTGCTCAGCCAGTCCGAGGCGTGGGAGCTGATGACCATCACGGGCGCTCAGCTCGAGGCCGCCGGTTTCGAGATCCGCGTTCCAGCGCTGTCGCGCCGCAAGCCCACGCCATCGCTGCGGCTCTTCGCCGACATCGGTGGCGATTCCGTGGTCGGCGCACATCAGTTGGCCAACGTGCGCTGGTCGGTGCTGTTCGACGATGTCGAGCTGACCGCCGCCGAGATCACGCGGCTCGCCACCGAGGCCCGTCCGCTGGTGCGCTCGCACGGCAAGTGGGTCGAGCTCGATCGTGTCGACCTCAAGGAAGCGGCCGCTGCGCTGGCCGAGCGGGCGGGCACCAAGCAGCTGACCGGCGCGGAGATCCTCCGTCAGGGCCTCGGCCTCGAAGGTTCGCCGCTGGCCGGGGGCATCTCGATCGAAGGCAGCGGTTGGGCCACCGAGCTGTTCCAGCGAGCGAAGGAGGTGTCGACCGAGCCGGTCACACGCCCCGACGGGTTCGCCGGTGAGCTGCGCAGCTACCAGGCCCAGGCCCTCGCCTGGCTCGGGTTCCTCGACGCAGCCGAGCTCGGTGGATGTCTGGCGCTCGACATGGGCCTCGGCAAGACGCCCACCGTGCTGGCCCACCTCGCCCGCACCCCGGGCAACGGACCGGTCCTCGTGGTCGCTCCGCCGGCGGTCGTCGGCAACTGGGCGCGTGAGGCGGCGCGCTTCGCGCCCGGCCTCAAGGTGCTCGTGCACCACGGCGCATCACGCGCCGAGGACGCTCAGCTCGATGCAGCGATCAACCGGCACGACGTGGTGATCACCACCTACGGCACGGCCGTGCGCGACATCGACGAGCTCTCCAAGCAGCACTGGCACCGGCTCGTGCTCGACGAAGCGCAGGCGATCAAGAACCCCACCAGCGAATCCGCCCAGCAGCTGCGCCGGCTCGATGCGCGCAGCCGGATCGCACTCACCGGCACGCCGGTCGAGAACGGCCTCGGCGACCTGTGGGCGATCCTCGACTTCACCAACCCGGGCCTCGTCGGCACCCGACCCGCGTTCATCGCGCAGATGTCCGGCGAGGGCGAGGCCGCGCTGCGTGCGCTCAACGGCATCCTCGTCTTCCGCCGCACGAAGATGGAGCCCGAAGTCGCAGCCGAGCTCCCCGACAAGATCGACGAGCTCGACCATTGCTCGATGACGCCGGAGCAGATCGGTCTGTACCAGGCCGTGCTCGACGGTCTCGTCGCCAACGCGGCCGGCGTGGAGCTCGGTGCCGAGCCGAAGCAGGGCGCGATCCTCGCCGCCATCACCGCGCTCAAGCAGATCTGCAACCATCCCGCGGCGTACGTCGACGACGGCCTGCCGCTCGCCGGTCGCTCGGGTAAGTTGGCCCGCCTCGAGGAGATCGTCGAGCAGGTCTTCTCTGCGGGTGAGCGGATCCTCATCTTCACCCACTTCGCCTCGTGGGGACGCCGTCTCGCCGTGCACCTCAGCGAACGGTTCGGTCAGCGGATCGAGTGCTACGACGGCAGCCTCGCCCGGGGAGCCCGCGACCACCTCGTCACCGAGTTCCAGGCCGGCACAGGCCCGGGCGCACTGGTGCTGTCGTTGAAGGCCGGTGGCACCGGTCTCAACCTCACCTCGGCCAGCCACGTCGTGCTCTACGACCGCTGGTGGAACCCGGCCGTCGAGGATCAAGCTCGCGACCGGGCCTGGCGGATCGGCCAGACCAAGACCGTCGTGTCACACCGACTCGTCTGCCCGGGCACCGTCGACGAGCGGGTCGAGGAAGTCGTCAACGGCAAACGCCACATCGCCGATCTGGTCCTGCCGAAGAGCAGCTCGCTGGCCGACCTCAACGCGCAGCAGCTGCGCGTCGCGCTCGGCCTGCGCACGGAGGACCTGCTCACCGATGACGAGATCGACGAGGAGCCCGTCGTGAAGAACGTGCCCGTGGAGGACGTGTCGTGAACCAGCCTCGCCGCAACAACCAACAGCAGAACCGTCGCCCGGCGCCGAAGGCGCTCCCGAAGCCCACCGATCTGTGGCGGCCCGTTCCGCAGCTGCCCGATGTCGAACTGATCGTCGCCGCCCAGGATCCAGCGGTGCTGCTGCGTTCGCTCGGTGATCCGCCGCTGATGAACAAGAGCACCGTTGCCGGCCACTACATCGCCACGGTCATCGAACGCTCCGCCGCGCTGGCCAGCGCGCTCGCGATGAGCGCCGATCTCCTCGCCATCCCGGACCAGACCGACCCGACCTGAGAGCAGGCGGGTGCGGCGGTCAGCCTCCGCAGGCTGACGTCAGGCGACGCGTGGCTTGGGGGCGGTTGCGACGGCGACGACGGCGGTGAGGAGCATCACGATCACACCGATCGTCGTGACCACGTTCGGCTTGCCGTTGGCATCGAACGACAAGAACCCGGGCGCTGCGGGCTTGTCGCCGAGGGTGGCGAGCGAGGACACCCACTGCCAGATCCAGATCGAGGCACCGCCGAGCGCGAGGCCGATGCCCCAGCGGTTGCTGCGCAGGAAGCCGAGGCCACCCGCCAGCGCGACGACCGCGATCAGGGTGAGTCGTCCGGCGACGACTGCGGTGTCGGAGAAGCCGGTGTGGAAGTTGTCGCTGAAGGCGGCACCGTTGGCGGGGATCATCTGACCGGCAGCGGCGACGAGGCTGGCCATCGCCCCGACCACGCCGAGGGCGAGGTTGAGGCGCGGCCGGCCGTCGTTGCCGGACTGCACCAGCGAGACGACCAGCGCGGCGAGGCCGATCACGGCCGCGCCGAGCACGACGAACAGACCGACGTCCTGGCGTGCTCGGTAGAACGTTCCGCCGGCACCCGCCCCAGCGGCCAGGAAGGCGTTGTTCTCGCCCTGCTTGGACACGAGGTCGATGGTGCCCAACAACATGATTGCAACCGGAACGATCGCCAACCCCGCGCCGGCGGCGAGACCTGCGGCGAGGCGCTTGCCCCGGGTGGCCATCAGCCCGCCGCCGATGAGGCACAACGCAGCGACGACGAACCCGACCAGCACGCCGGTACCCAGAGTGGTGAAGTCGTTGATCTTGTAGTCGCCGACATCGGGGATCGGAGCATCGGTCTCGATCGTCAGCATGGGGAACAGCGCGCCGATGACGACGGCGATCCCGGCGATCGCCGCAACTGCGGCGAGCAACGTGGATCCGCGTCCGGGGATGGCGAGGACGTCGGTGGCCGGCACGATCCTGAACGGCGTCGCGATGGTGCCATCCGTCGGCCGCTCACCCGCCTGGACCCGTGGCTGGACGCCGGTCAGCGTCTCCGCCACGCTGGGTTGAGCGTCCCATCCCCCGGTCCAGGTCGCCGCGCCGTCGAATGGCGCGGCAGGTGCTGGCGCGGCGGTGGGCAGGCTGTCGAACACCGACGACGGCACCGGCGGTAGTGGTGCGATGGCTGCGGGAACGGTGGGTGGTGCGGCAACAGTGGGGGGTGCGGCGACGGGCGCGATGGCCACCGTGGGCGGGGAGACCACCGGTGCAGCGACGGACGGAATCGCAGTCGTGGGCGGCGACGCCGAGACGGGACCGGCCGGCGGGGCCGGCAGCGTGAGCGCAGTGACGTTCGCGCCGCACTGGATGCAGAACTTCTGACCGGTCTCGAGGCTCGCGCTACACGTGGGACAGTTCATCTCGGCGCAGCCTATTCGGCGGCAGAATGATCGAGTGGGCAGCGCTGTGGGTCGATTCGCTCCATCGCCGACGGGTGATCTGCACCTCGGCAACCTGCGCACGGCGCTGATCGCCTGGCTGTCCGCGCGGTCGCAGAATGGTCGGTTCATCGTCCGGATGGAGGACCTCGATCGGGTGACGTCGTCGGCAGAGCACGAGCGGCATCAGCTCTCGGCACTGGCGGCGATCGGGCTGGACTGGGATGGAGATGTCGTGCGCCAGAGCGAGCGGTTCGATCGGTACGAGGCCGCGATCGCCCAGTTGGCCCAGGGCGGCAGCACCTACGAGTGCTTCTGCACCCGCCGCGAGATCCGCGAGGCGATCAGCGCGCCGCACGCCGGCCACCTCGCCTATCCGGGCACCTGCCGGGATCTGACGGCTGTGCAACGTGCGGAGATGGTGAGCGAGGGCCGCCGTCCGGCCATCCGCCTTCGTGCGGGCGACGTCGCGGTCGAGGTGGTCGACGAGATGGCCGGCGCGTTCGTCGCGGTCGTCGACGACGTCGTGCTGCGCCGCAACGACGGCGTGCCGGCGTACAACCTGGCGGTCGTGGTCGACGACGCAGCACAGGGCGTGACCGAGGTGGTGCGCGGCGACGACCTGCTGGCATCGACCCCTCGGCAGGTGCTGCTCCAGCGCCTGCTCGGGCTGCCAACGCCCCGGTACGTCCACGTCCCGCTCGTGATCGGCGCCGATGGTGAGCGGCTGGCCAAGCGTCACGGCGCGGTCACCCTCCCCGACCTCGCCGCACGCGGCCTCGACCCCGCCGACGTCCGCCAGATCCTCGACGCCACCCTCGGTTCCCAGCAAACGACGGCCCCTCAGACCGCGCATCTTCACGCGGAGAACGGTGGGTTCGACGTGCGGATGATCCCGCGGGAGCCGTGGGTGATCCCGCTCGACCTGCAACGATCGGATCCGTGAGCGACCTCGACGACCTGCAACGCGTGCTCGGCTACATCGACGCCGCCGACGATTCCGAAGAGATCCGGTCCGTCGGCGCCGATCTGTACGCGACGTCGTTCTGGAAACCGGAGTTCTGCGCGGCGATCATCCGAGCCGCTGAGGCCATCGGCGCGTTCGAACCGCAGCCGGACGACCCGGTGCCCGGCCACGAGGTGTCGCTCGCGCTCATCAGTCCGCGGCTGTTCGAGCAGGTTCAGGCCGACATCGGCATGCGCCTCTGGCCGCAGCTGCAGGAGGCCTGGCCCTACATCGACTACCACGGCCTGCGTGACGTGTTCGTGATCCGGTACGCCCTCGGTGAGCAGGAGAGCCTGCGCATCCACCACGACGTCGCCCAGGTCTCGGCCTCGATCAAGCTCAACGACAGCTACACCGGCGGTGAGCTGGAGTTCCCGCTGCAGGGGTTCGACAACGCCTCGTTGGGGGTGGGCACGCTCCTGGCCTGGCCGTCGCTGGTGACCCACCCGCACCAGACCAACCAGCTCGTCGACGGGGTCAAGTACGCGCTGACGATCTGGTGCGAGCTGCCCACATACATCGGTTGACGAGCCGATGGGCGATGCCCGAGCGCCTGCCGGAGCCGCCGGATCCCGTTACGAAAACGGTGACGAAAAGTTACCCAACTGTTGTCGTGGAGGGCCCTGGGTGACCGTTTGTGAGAGGGGGGCCGGGGGTATGGTGACCGTGCGGAACACCTCGAACCACAGGGCTCGCCACAGCTCTCCCCCCGACAGACAGAAGACTCGATCACCCACATGAAATGGTCACGAATGCAACGAGATCGCCTCGGCCTAGCGGCGGCCGGGCTGCTCGTTGTCGGCTTCGGTCTGAGCGGTTGCACCACCACGGACACGCCCGTGCAGGCGAAGTCGCCCGACACGGTTGCGATCACCCCGTTGGAGCCGTCGACGGCGCTGCCGACCACGGAAGCACCCGTCGCGGTGCCGATCACCGATGCGCCCACCACCACCGCCGCGCCGGTGATCACCGACGCGCCCACGCTGCCGACCGATCCCCCCACCACGGAAGCCCCGACCACCACCACCGAGGCGCCGACGACCACCACGATCCCTCCGCTGCCGTCCAACGTCGAAGTCGTCGGGGCGTCGGCCACCCCGTTCGTGGCAGTCGGCAAGGGCAGCGGCGCGAACACCGCGGCGATCCAGCTCCGCCTGCTCCAGCTCGGGTTCTGGAACGGCGGCGCCGACGGCAAGTACGGCAACACCACCCAGCAGGCCGTGATGGCGTTCCGGAAGTACGTCAACCTGCCGACCACGGGCAAGGTCGATGCCGACACCGCGACCTGGCTGCAGGCGATCGACACCAAGGCCCACGGGCTCACCGACACGGGCACCCTGGTCGAGGTCGACAAGGGCCGGCAACTGCTCTTCATCGTGGTCGACGGCAAGACGCAGTGGGTGCTGAACACCTCCACCGCCACCGGCAAGACCTACCACGAGGTGGACAAGAACACCCCTGGGCAGTTCCAGGACGGCGTGTCGATCACACCCGACGGTCTGTGGAAGACGAACCGGGAGCGGCCCGAGGGCTGGTGGGAAGGCGACCTCGGTCAGATCTACCGGCCGAAGTACTTCCACGGTGGCGTCGCGGTCCACGGCTCGAACAGCATCCCCAACTACCCGGCGTCGCACGGTTGCGTGCGGGTGTCGGTGCAGGCCATGGACTGGATCTGGGACAACAACGTGATGCCGCTCGGCATCACGGTGTGGGTCCACGAGTGACCCTCCACAGCTGACACGTTGCCGGCCACCCTCCGGTCGCTGACAGACTCGCTGGCGTGCTTCCCACGATCGGCGACCTCGCCCCCTGGTCCGACCCGGCGCTGATCGCGATCCGACGACTCCCGATGCGGGTGCCGTCGACGGGGTACCGCACAGCGCCCGACGCCCGCGCAGGAGATCTCGCCCGTTCGTCGCGCCGCGCGCTGGACGGTTCGTGGTCGTTCCGGCGGTACGACACTCCGCAGGACGCGTCGATCGACGACGACACGACCGGCGCGATGACCGTCGAGGTCCCGCGCAGCTGGACGATGCAGGGCACCGGCGACCTGCCTCACTACACCAATGTGCAGATGCCCTTCCCGGGACCCCCGCCGCGGCTGCCCGAGCGCAACCCGACAGGTGTGTACTCGCGTCAGTTCGATGTCCCGAAGGCGTGGGCGAAGGGCCGACGCATCGTGCTGCACGTCGGCGCGGCAGAGAGCGTGCACGCCGTGTACGTCAACGGCGCGTTCGCCGGCTACGGCACGGACAGCCGGCTGGCCAGCGAGTACGACATCACCGAGCTCGTGACACCGGGCGTCAACCGGATCGCGATCGCCGTCCTGCGCTACAGCGCGCAGAGCTACGTCGAGGACCAGGACCAGTGGTGGATGGCGGGCCTGCACCGCGAGGTGTTCGTGGAGGCCCGTGGCGTGGTGCGGATCGACGACGTTCGTTGCGTCGCCGACTTCGATGTCGCCACGGGGGTCGGCTCGCTGCAGGTCACCTCCACCGTCGCGTTCACCGTTCGGCCGACCCGTGGGCGGCGGGTTCGGACGTCGCTCGAGACGATCGGCGGCCGCCGGCTCGGCACGGCGGTGGTCGCTCCCGTGCCGAGCAGCTTCGCGAACGCCTACTCCTTCACCGGCCACGGCGCGCGGGCAGCGTTCGAGGTGCCTGGCGTGAAGCCGTGGTCGGCGGAGCGGCCCGAGCGCTACCGGGTCCTGGCCGAGCTGATCGATCCCGACGGCGCCGTCGTCGAAGCCCATGCGCAGCTGATCGGCTTCCGCCGCGTCGAGATCGCCGACCGGCAGCTGCTCGTCAACGGCGAGCCCGTGTGGATCTTCGGCGTCAACCGTCACGATCATCATCCCGAGCGCGGCGCCACCGTCTCGCGCGACGACATGCACAGCGATCTGGTGCTGATGAAGCAGCACAACATCAACGCAGTGCGCACATCGCACTACCCGAACCACCCCGATCTGCTCGACCTCTGCGACGAGCTCGGCCTGTACGTCGTCGACGAAGCGAACATCGAGAGCCACGCCTACAACACGTCGCTCTGCAACGACCCCCGCTACCTGGCGACGTGGCTGAGCCGAGGGAGTCGGATGGTGCAGCGCGACGGCAACCACCCGTCGATCATCCTCTGGTCACTGGGCAACGAGAGCGGCTACGGCGACAACCACGACGCGCTGGCCGGCTGGATCCGCCGGCACGATCCGTCACGGCCGCTGCACTACGAGGGTGCGGTGTACCACGACGGGTGGATCGACGGTGGCCTCGTCGCCAGCGATGTGGTCTGTCCGATGTACGCGCCGATCGACGCGATCGAGGCCTACGGTCGCAGTGGTCAGGGCACCCGGCCGCTCATCCTGTGCGAGTACAGCCACGCGATGGGCAACTCGAACGGGTCGCTGGCCGACTACTGGGATGTGATCACATCGACGCCGGGCCTGCAGGGCGGGTTCATCTGGGAGTGGCAGGACCACGGCCTCGTCCAGCGCCTCGCCGACGGTCGAACTCGGCACGCGTTCGGCGGCCAGTTCGGCGACGAGCCCAACGACGGCAACTTCGTCGCCGACGGCCTCGTCTCGTCCGTTCGGGTGCCCCACCCGGCGATGGGTGAGGTCGCCTGGGTCCATCGACCGGTCACGGTGGCACCGGGACCACGGCGGGGCACGATCAGCGTGACCAACCGCCGATCGTTCACCGATCTCTCCGACCTGCGCGCGGACTGGGAGCTGCTCGTCGACGGTGAGCCCGTCGCTCACGGGCGGCTGGACGTCGGCCAGATCGCGCCGTCCAGCACATGGCTGGTGTCGTTGCCCGCCGCGACCGTCGAGGAGATCGCTCGCGCCGGTCGGCGGCGAGTCGACCTGTCGGTGCGATGGAGCCTGCGCCGGGCGACTGCGTGGGCACCGGCCGGGCACGTCGTCGCGTGGGACCAGATCGCAGTGCGTGATGCGCCCGTGGTCCGGCGAGCCGTGCCGACCGGTCGCTCCGATGCGCCGTCGACAGCGGTGGAGCAGCTGCTGACCATCCCGATCACCCTCAACCTGTGGCGAGCGGCGACCGACAACGATGGGTTCAAGCTGATGTCGCCGGGCGCGCACACGGCGTTGGGTCGCTGGATCGCCGCCGGCGTCCACGCGCGGCCGGCCGACGACCTCGTCGAGCATCGTGTCGACCGCCGAGTCGACGCGGCGGGTGCAGTGACGATGCACCACACGGTGGTGGTGCCGGATCAGCTCGCCGATCTGCCCCGAGTCGGCGTGCTCTTCGCCGTGCCTGCCGGCTTCGACACCGTCAGCTGGTACGGGCGTGGACCGTACGAGAACTACCCCGATCGGAACGCGTCGACGCCGGTCGCGGTGTGGGAGCGTGGCGTCGATGCTTCGCCCTACCTGGTACCGCAGGAGTTCGGCCTGCGCACCGACGTGCGGTGGCTCGAGCTCATCGCCGCCGACGGCCGTGCGGTCCGCGTCGATGTCCTCGGCGCGCCGATGCACGTATCGGCGACACGCCACACGCCGGCGGAGGTCTTCGCTGCCGGTCACGAGATCGACCTCGTGCCGCGCGCCGATCTCGTGATCTGTCTCGATGTCGCCCACCGCGGGTTGGGCACGGCCAGCTGCGGACCGGACGTGTTGCCGCGGTACCGCATCCCGGCGGGTACCTTCACGTTCGCCTACCGGCTGTCGTTGCGAGGAGGACCACGATGACGTTCGCCCGCGATCTCTGGCTGCGGATCGAGACGATCCATGCCGTCACCTACTTCGGTGAGGAGACGGCGACCGCCGGCAAGGTCCTCGGCCTCGACGGGTTCTGGATGGCCTACTTCGGCTTTCGGGCTGCCCCGTTGGGCCGCGTCGGCGCGGGTGCGGTGGAGGCGACCTTCTCCAACTTCGCCCCCTCGTTCGTGCAGCGCTGGGTGCCGGCGGTCTGGGAGCTCAGCACCCCGGAGGCGTGCCTCGAAGCCCGACTCGATGCGGCCGTCGCGACGCTCACACGGTTGTACCCGGACGTCGCGCGGGTCGCCGCGTCAGTGAGCCCGATCCTCGAGGGTGCGATCGACCGTGGCGCCGGCGCGGGTCGACCCCTGTTCGCGGCCAACCGTCTGCTGGCACGATCCGACGATCCGGCCCGACGGCTGTGGCAGCTGTGCACGTGCTTGCGCGAGCACCGCGGCGATGGTCACGTCGCAGCCCTCACCGCGGCCGGCATCGACGGGCTCGAGGCGCACGTACTGATCGCGATCGAACAGGACAACTCACCGATCGATCTGCAGCGCACCCGTGGCTGGACCGCCGAGGACTGGGACGCGGCCGTCGAGCGGCTGAAGTCGCGACGGTTGATCGCCGGCGACGGCGGACTGACCGAAGCCGGCCGAACCCTGCGCAGCGAGGTCGAGGCGCGCACCGACGTGCTGGCCGGCCAGCCGTTCCTCGCCTTGAGCGGCGCCGAGAGCGATCAGCTCGTCGGTGCCCTCGACCCGCTGGCCCGGGCGGTGTCCGGCTCCGGCGTGATCCGCTATCCGAACCCGATGGGCCTGCCCCGCCTCGGCTGATGGCCGCTCAGGGGCGGCGGGTGCGAGTGCCGGGACGTTGGGAGCGATCACTGAACTGGCGGCCGTCGTAGTAGCTCGGGTTGGTGTCGGGTCGGCCACGGCGGCTCGACCATCGCCAGGTCAGCGAGATGCGCGGGTTGGCGGTGTCGGCGCGCGGCACACCGTGCAGCCAGTCGCGTTGCGCAGCGCCGCCCATCACGAGCAGATCGCCTTCACCGGGGGTCAGCACGATGTCGCCCGCCTCCCGTCCGGCCGGGACCCGCTCGACGACCTCGGACAGCGGGCGCCGTTCACGGAACACGAAGGGTCGGCGTTGACCCAGGACCATGATCGCCACGAGGGTGTCGTCGAGCCAGCGCATCTGCCGGTCGCTGTGCAGGCCCTGGAAGTCCTCGCCGGTGCGGTACAGCAGCGCACCGACCCCGGTGACCGCGGCTCGATAGGTCGACTGCAGGTGCAGCTCGGCCTGGCGGAACAGTGGGCGGGCATCGCTGGTCAGGCCGGCGCCGAGCCGCTTCTCGGGCACGTACTCGTCGTAGCGCAGCACCTCGCCCTGCATCCACGCGGTGGACTCGTTGATCTCGGCGAACGTCACGGCCGCTTCGCGGACGAAGCCCTCGACCACATCCACCCACGAGCCGACGCCCAATGCGATCCGTCGCACGGCCGCGCGCCGGTTGATCGCGAGGTCGAGCGGCTCGGTCATCACCCAAGCGTAGGTTCACCCGTGATGGAAGTCCTCGCCGGTGTACGGGCGGTTCTCCACCAGCACGAGCCAGTTGCCGGAGTTGTCGCGCATCACGGCCTCGACCCCGTATGGGCGGTCCGACGGCGGCTGCACGAACTCCACGCCTTTCGCGGAGAGCTCGGCGTAGGCGGCATGGCAGTCCGACGTGGCCATGCCGAACCCGCCCATGGTGCCGTTGGCCAGGGCGCGGCGAACGGCCTCGGTCATCCCGTCGTCGAGCGGCGGCCCCGGCACCGTCAGCGTCAGCTCCAGCTCGGGATGGTCCGGGTGCGCGACGGTCAACCAGCGGAACCCGTCGCCCATCGTCACGTCGGTGTGCTCGACGAAGCCGAGCACGTCGATGTAGAAGCGCTTCGACGCGTCCTGGTCGGTGACCCAGATGGTGAACAGTGAGATGTTGTCGATCATGTCGACGACCCTAAGAGGCGCCCACGGAGAGGCGCTTCTCCGGGATTGCGGAACCGTCGGCCGGGGTGCGTCGATCGCTGAGCCCGTGCATCAGCACGAAGCATCCGGGGATGCGTGGGGCACCTGTGCGGGCGAACTCGAGCTGGTACGTCGACGGAGTGACGCCGACCAGACGCCGGAACATGCTGCTGAACGAGCCGAGGCTGGAATAGCCGACGGTCATGCAGACCTCGGTGACACTGAGGTTGGTGTTGCGGAGGAGGTCCTGGGCGCGCTCGATCCGTCGCTCGCTGAGGTACGCGGCCGGCGTCTTGCGGTACGTCGCAGCGAAGCAGCGCAGGAAGTGGAACTTGGAGACGCCGGCAACGGAGGCGAGCAGGGTGAGATCGAGTGGTTCGGCGTAGTGCCGATCGATGAGGTCGCGTGCTCGGCGGAGGTGCACGAGCAACGGCTCGGGGACGTGCATCGTCGCCGTCACGCGATCGCGCCGAGGATCTCGTCGATCAGCGCGAGCGTGAGCGGGCGGCTGACGAACTCGCCGAACAGGGCCGCGTCGTGGGCGCGTTGCTCGATGGTGGCGCCGTCACGCAACCAGCGTGAGATCGCCCTTTCGTTGATGTGACCCAGCTGGGCGATCAGCATCGAGAACTGGCCGGGGCGTTCGATCCGGGCCGGCCCGCCGTCCTCCCGGTACGCGCCGTACAGAGCACGGGCCCGCGTCGCATCGCTGCCGAAGTCGTACAAGGGGAGGCACAGCTCCTGGCTGGGGTCGGCGGGCCCCGCGTTCTCCCAGTCGATCACGCACACCTCGCCGGCCGGGGTGGACCGCACGTTGTCCGCCCAGAGGTCGCAGTGGCACGTCTGGATGTCGGCCGCCGGTTCGAGCAGTGATTCGAGCGCGATCATGCCCTCGACCATCGCGGTGAGATCGTCGGCGAACGGTGCTCGCTCGCGTACTGCCGCGTCGCACAGTTCGGTCCAGCGCGCCGCACCGACGGGCTCGGTGTACCAAGGGTGGACGCTCGTGCTCTCCACCCAACGCACTCGATGGATCGCTGCGACCACGGCACCCACCGCGGATGGATCGAGCAAGGGATTTGGGGCCCGAAGGTCGACCCAGTCGTAGACGCGGACGGTGCGACCGTCGACATCGGCGAGCACCCCGCCGTCGACAGTGCGGACGACCCCCGGCACGGCCACGCCGGCGGCGTGCACCAGTTGTTGGAACTCGGCAGGCTCTGCGACTTCGTCCTCGGTCCACGTCTCGAACATCGTCTTCACCGCGAAGGCTCCACGCGACGACGTCAACTTCCAGACGGATCCCTGCTGGCCGCGATCCGCGGCGGGCGCGATCGTCGCGCCGTCGCCGAGGTCGAAGCGGTCGAGCAACCTGGCGAGATCCGGCGGGCCGAGATCGAGGCCGCGGTCAGGCGCGGCGCACACGGAGCTTGCGGTCGTCGGCGGTGAGGCAGCGGCCGGTCTCGAGGTCGAACCGCCAGCCGTGCAGGGTGCAGACCAGTACGTCACCGTCGATCTCGCCGAACACCGACAGGTCGGCCTGGCGGTGCGGGCAGGCGCGCTCCATCACGTAGTCGCCGAGCTGGATCTCCTCGTGCGCGTCCGGCGGATCGAGCTTGCGGCGCGCCTCGCTCTCGGCTCGGCGCATGCGCTCGACGGAGAGGCTCTTGAAGAAGTTGTAGACGTACTCGTTGAACGACCCGGCCCGCCACGCGCTGAAGCGGCAGGACAGGAACAGCGAGTTGCTCCAGTCGACAGCGCGCTCGGCCACCACCGTCTCGACCAGGGCGCGGGCGATGTCGAACCGGAATGCATGTGGCTCGGACGTGATCGCGTCAGGCGCGGCGAGGCGCACGATGCCCGCAGGGAAGTCGATGACCAGTTCGAGGTCGTCGATCCGCAGCAGACAGTTGGCGCCGACGGCGTCGCGCAGGGTGGGCGCCATCGCCAGCAGCGGCTCCCACCATGCCTTGATCACCTCGAACAGGTCGGGGGTGGGAGCGTGCCAGGTGGAGCGTTGGGCAACGATCCATTCCAGCCAGTCGGCCTGGTAGCGACGGAGGTAGGCGCCCTTGTCGGTGAAGATCGCATCGACATCCGCGTCGGGCAGCGGGTGCGTCGTGACGATGGCGCCGGACGCGACGTCGATCGTGGTGCCCGGGATCGCCAGGATGCCGACACGCTCGACAGCGGCCAGCCGGGCGAGGAACGACGGCTGGTCGGGGAAGATCGTCAGCTCGTCGCCGGTGATCATGTTCAGGTGGAACAGGTCGGGATCGAGGAAGCACGGCGGGCCCGCGCTCGGCACGACTGCAGCCGCGTCGAGTGCCTCGACGTACTTCATCGCCCGGGTGAACTGGCTCTCGACCTTCGCGTCGACGAGCTCGCGCATCCGCTCGGCGGTCTCCTCGTAGACCATCGGGTACCAGATCGCGCCGCTGTACTGGAGCCAGTGGAGGTCGACCGGACCATGCCCGCGCAGCGCGCCGAGGTCCGATGTGCGGCAGTCGTTCTGGTTGACGAGGCGAGCCGTGCCATCGCTGATCACCAGCGCGGAGTCACCGCCGGGACCATCGGTGATCGAGGTCTCGACGTGGATCGCGACCGTCAACCCGCCGAGGTCCGTCTCCTCGGCATCACTGGTGCGGATGAAGTTGGTGAAGCCGAGGCCGCGCAGCCGCCGTTCCAGCTCGCGCGTCGGGTAGCCGGGCACGAGCACCGCGATGTCGCGCCGCAGGTGCTCGGTCAGCCAGACCTCGTCGAGGTGATCGCTGTGCAGGTGCGACACGTAGAGGTAGTCGGCGGCCTCGACGCGGCGCAGCAGGTCAGCGTCGAGCTGATCGTTGCGCGGGAAGACGAACCAGCTGGCCAGGTAGGTCGGTGCGAACCACGGGTCGCAGACGACGGACCCGTGCTCGGTTTCGATCAGGATGCCCGCGTGGCCAAGCGACGTGGCCCGCATGGTGCCCGCAGGGCTCAGGCGACCGGGGCGTCGGTGAACTGCTGGCCGGCGCGCGAGACGTGCTCGGTCCAGGTGCCGCCGTCCCAGTAGCGCAGGTCGTAGCGACCGGCGGGATCGGCGTACCAACCGGCGGGAACGGCCGGAGCGGCGGCGGCGGCCGGCTGGTAGGCAGGTGCCTGAGCAGCGGGTTGCGCGGTCTGGCCGTAGTCGGTGGTGGCCGAGGTCTGGATCACGGTGGCAGGAGCCGAGGACACGGGCGCGGGATCGGGGGCGACAGCCCAGCCCGCGGGCTCGGCTGCGGCGGGCTCCGGCGTGGCGACCGGCTCGGGGGTCATGACAGGCATCATCGGGGTGAGTGCGGGCTCCGGCTCGGCGGCAG
Source organism: Ilumatobacteraceae bacterium (assembly GCA_025463425.1). GTDB lineage: Bacteria > Actinomycetota > Acidimicrobiia > Acidimicrobiales > Ilumatobacteraceae > WLMZ01. Next base: position 14,806 of record JAOBWQ010000494.1, read on the forward strand.
CGGCTTCCATCATCGGCTCGGCCGAGGCGGTCTCGCCCATCGCATGCGCCGCGCCCGTGGCCTCACGGCTCAAGAACGCAGTCACGTCGCCGCCCGTTGGCACGATGGCCACGACGGTCCAGCCCTCGCCGGCCTTCTCGGTGAGCTTGGTGGCCAGGCTGGCCGGGTCGTAGGAGGATGAGCTGACGGTGACGAACTCGTTCATGGTGCGATCGTAGTCATGCCGACGAGTCGGGTGCAGCCGTGTGAGAAAAAAGAGAATCCCTTGAAGATCGGCCGAGAAGGGGCAGGTTCAGCCTGCTGGAGTGACCAATTCCGCGACGTCGGCACCCGTCGCCGGACCGTCGTGGACGAGCTCGCCGTCGCGCAGCGCGATCAACCGGCTGACCTTCTCGACGTAGCCGAGCTCGTGGGTCGCGACGATCAGCGTGGCGCCGTCCTCGTCGGCCTGATCGAGCAGCTCCAGCAGCGCGGTCTTGCCGGTGGCGTCGAGACCGACGAAGGGCTCGTCGACGAGCAGCACCTCGAACGGACGCACGAACGCGAGCGCGATCGCCGCCTTCTGGCGCAGACCCCGACTGAACGTGTTGGGCAGGTCGTCGGCCCGTTCGTACAGACCGAGGTGGCCGAGCAGATCGGCGGCGACCTGATCCCATTCGTCGACGCCGTGGAGGCGGGCCACGTACTCGAGGTGCTCCCACAGCGACAGATCGTCGTAGAACGTGGGGGTGTCGGAGAGGTAGGCCAGCGCGGCGCGAGCTTCGGGCGTGCCGGACGCGTGGCCCATCACGTGCACCGTGCCACCGCTCGGGTCGAGCAATCCGGCGGCCATGCGGATGAACGTCGTCTTGCCGCTGCCGTTGTGGCCGACGACGGCGACCCGCTGCCCGATCGGCACGCCGAGCGTGAGTGGGGCCAGCGCCGGGCGATCGCCGTAGTCCTTGGTGAGCTCGTTCGCGGCGAGTGCGCCGCCGGTGACGCGCTGCGGCGCCGACGAGCGTGGCGCGGCCGCCGCCGGAGACGCGGTCTGGCGGGTGCTCGTACCCATGCCGCGTCCGCCGCTGGTGCCGCCCTTGGGCGTGGCGCCGTCCGCGGACGATGACGCCGACTGGGGCTTGGGGTGACGGCTCGCCGGCTTCGGATGCCGGCTCTGGTTGGGACTCACGACCCGCTCCTCGTTGTCTGGGCACGCTGCGCCCGCTGTTGGGCCGTGGTCTCTTTGCCTTCGGCCATGATGCTCTTGAACTTCGACTTCCAGTCGTCGCGCCGACGCACCCACTGCGCCGTGAACGCGACGAGCAGGAGCAAGGCGACGCTGATCCGGATCGCAGCGGCAACCGTGGACTGCCCGTGGTTGAACGACGCGCGCACGACGATGACGCCGACACTGCCGATCACCGAGACGATCAGGGGCAGCAACGTGCGCAGGATGGTGGTGAGGCCGCTCATCTCCGGCGGCAGCATCGTCTGCTCGGCCGAGACGCTGCCGAGGTCCGGCGCATCCTTGACGATGCTCACGGCCGCACCCGCCGCGCCCA
>JAOBWQ010000492.1 GCA_025463425.1 Ilumatobacteraceae bacterium
AGACCGGTGACCTGTGAGGCCAGCCAGGTTCCTTGGTTCTGCAGGTTCGCGAGCGCGGACTGCACCGTTGTCCACTGCTTGCGGTACTGGGCCTCCTTGGCGGTCATCCGCACCTCGAAGGCAGCGATCTGGTTGTCGTACTCGGCGGAACGTGCGTCGTAGGTGGTGGCCGAGGTGGTCAACGCTCCGTTGGCCGAGGTCAGCGTCGTCCCCAACGCCACGAGGCGGGCAGCGATGCCAGGGGCGTACTCGATCGGGCCGAGGTTGCCCGACACGCCTTCCGCCACATCGATGCCGAGGCCGCGTGCGGGCGAGGTCGCGCCATCGAGCAGGCTCAGCCGGTTGCCGACACCGATCGCTGCCTTGCCATCGATCGTGCCGGCGACGTCGGTGCCCGCGTTCGTGGCCCAGGTGCCGGCGCCTCCGACATCGAGGTTGGACTCGAACGAACCCGCACCGCCGAAGCCGGCGGCCGTCAGGCGCACTCCACCACCGTTCACCTCGGCGTTGACCTTCAGCCCCGCGTTCGCCAGCGCGGCGTTGAGCCCGGTCACGATGTCAGCTGCCGTCGCTCCGGCGAGGGCGTGATAGGTGGCCGTGGTGGCGCCGATCCGGACGCCGATCGTCTGGCCTGCCGGCGAGCCGCCGACGAGCACATCGCCGGTCGTGGCCCGAGTGGCAGCTGTGGTCACGACGACGCCGTAGCTGCCCGCCGCCGTGTTGTCGGTCGCGGCAGCCCAACTCGCTCCAGCGGGGTTGGTGGTTCCACCACGTCCGAAGAGGCGTTCCACGCCGGCCGGGTTCGAGTCGAGCGCGGCGATGAACGCCGAGCGATCGAAGTTGAGCGTGCCGTCCTGCTTGATGGTGATGCCCGCCAGACCGCCGAGCGACATCGGGCCGGAACCGACGATCGCCGTGACCGCCGAACGGATCTGATCGGCCATGCTGCGCACTGCGGTGTTGGTGGTGAGCGGGGACGCCTTGTTCGTCGCGGTGTTGTAGGCCGTATTGACCTTGACGCTCGCGATCAGCGTCGTGGCGGCGCTGATCAGCGCACCGACCGCGTCTGCCGTCGCGCTGTCGTTGCGACCGACCGTCACGGTCACTGGGGTCGCCGACAGGGACGCCGCGTTGATGGTGACGCCGGGGAGCACGTTGGTGAAGGAGTTCGTCGACGACGTGACCGAGTACGCGCCCGTTCCGGCGCCGATGGTGATCTTCGCGTCCTGTGCAGCCGACGTCTGGAGGAGGCCGCCGGCCGACGAGAACGCTGAGCTGTCGAGCGAGAGAGAGTTCGCGACACCGGCCGCCGTCGAGTTGATCTGCAGCAGCCAGGCGTTGTTCGCGACGTTGACGGCCGAGGCCGTCACCCCCACGTTGGCCGCGTTGATCGCGGCCGAGACCGCGCTCAGGCTGCGGTCACCGGTGGACACGACGGCCACGGTGGATGACCCGACGCGGAGTCCGCCACCCAGTTGCAGATCGAGTGAACCGACGCCGGTCGACACGGTGACCGGGCTGCCGTTTCCTGCGGATGTCACGGTCACCGATGGGTTCGAGCCGATCTGCAACGCGCCGTCTGTGCCGGTGGTCGACCCGGCGGCCAGTTGCAATGCCGTCGAGGCGGTCCCACCGACGACCTGCAGGGTCGCGCTCGAGCCTTCGTGCTTGGTCGTCAGCACCAGACCGCCGCCGCTCGCCAGCGAGGCAGTCGCGCCGCCCCCACTCGCGTCGATCGCCGTCTGCGTCGCGCCGACCAGCTGGGCCGCGGTGTACGTGCCGGCCGCCAGGGTCACCGTTCGGGAGACACCGTCGATCTGCAGGTCGAGCACGTTGTTGCTGCCGTCGATCACGGTGCTGGCTGCGAGTGGTGCCGTGCCGGTGGCCGTGGCGCCGGTGGTCGCCTGCGTGACCGTCACCGTGTACTGGCCGGCCGTCGTTCCCGGGCCCACCCGCATCGCGGTGATGCCCAGCTTCGACGCCGTCGAGGAGATCGCCAGCGACGCGTTGGTGGTGATCACCGACGAGGACGTCGCGACGGTGCTCGCTGTGCGCATGCCACTTGCAGCGGCCAGCGAGTCGATCGTGAAGGTGAGCGAGCCAGGAGTGGCCGAGCCGCCGATCGTCGCCGATGCAGATGCCGAGCTCACCGAGGTCGACATCGTGCTGAGCCCGGAGGAGATCAGCGCGCTGGCCCTCGACTGGAGCGAGACGAGGCTGGCCTTGAGGGAGGCGAGGGTCGAGCTCTGCAACTTGATCGCCGCCTGCTTCGTCGACATCACGCTCTCGGGAGCGCGTTCGGCGGTCATCAGGTCGGTGACGATCTGGTTGACGTCGATGCCTCCCGCGGTGAATCCGATGCTGGAGATGGCGGACATCAGGCTGTTCCCTTCGTGAGACGGCCCCGCGGAGCAGGGTCGTCGGAATCGTGCGGGTGAACGAGATGAAGGGGTCCGGCCGTGCCGGACCCCTTCGTCTCAGTTGTTCAATCGATCACTGAAGGAGCTTCAGGACCGACTGGGGGATCTGGTTCGCCTGGGACAGCATCGCGGTACCGGCCTGCATGAGCACCTGGTTCTTGGTGAAGCTCACCATCTCCGTGGCCATGTCGGTGTCACGGATGCGGGACTCCGAAGCCGAGATGTTCTCGGTGGTGACCTGCAGGTTGTTGATCATCGACTCGAAGCGGTTCTGCA
>JAOBWQ010000496.1 GCA_025463425.1 Ilumatobacteraceae bacterium
GTGGTGATGGCCACCCACGACCAGCGCATCGTCAACATGATGCGCAAGCGCGTGATCCAGATGGATCGCGGCATCATCGTGCGCGACCAAGCCCGAGGAGTGTACGAATAATGTGGTCCCGGCTGACCTACACGTTCCGCGAGACCGGAGCGAGCCTGCGCCGCAACGTCACCCTGACGGTTGCCGCGATCCTCACCTCGGCGGTGTCGTTGTTCCTGGTCGGTGGCACGTTCCTGGTGCAGCGCGGCTTCGACAACCTGCTGTCGAAGTGGGCCGGCGGCGTGCAGATGATCGTCTACGTCAACGCGAAGGCGACGCCGGAGCAGATCACGGCTGTCCAGGAGGCGTTGTCGTCCAACTCGACCGTCATCGACATCTCCAAGCTGCAGTACTTCGACACGGACCAGTCCCTGGCCGAGGCCAAGCGCCTGTTCGCCGCCGATCCGGGCGCGTACGCGCTGCTCACCAAGGACAACATCCCCACCGAGTTCAAGGTCGTGCCCACCGCCGGCAAGCTCGGTGTCCTCGTTCAACTCGCCAGCACGTTCCGCACCATTCCACAGGTCCAGAAGGTGGTGCTCGCCCAGGACCAGATCGAACAGATCGCGAAGCTGCGCGACTTCGTCCAGACGGTGACGGTCGGCCTCTCGATCCTGCTGTTGATCGGGGCGCTGATCCTGATCTGGACCACGATCCGCACGGCGATGTTCGCGAGACGGCGTGAGATCGAGGTGATGAAGCTCGTCGGCGCCACGAACTGGTTCATCCGAATACCGTTCATGCTCGAAGGCCTCGTCCAGGGCCTCGTGGGCGGCCTGCTGTCGTGCGGCTTCCTGCTGTTCTTCAACCGGTTGTGGACCAATGGCGTGGTCAAGCTGAAGGGTGACAACGGCTTCATCGCGCTCGTCGTCAGCGACAGCTTCCTGAACAGCGTCATGTTCGGCGTCGTCGTGTTCGGCATGGTCGCCGGAGCGATCGCGTCAGGCGTGGCCGCCAGCCGCTTCCTGGACGTGTAGGTCGTCTACGTGACGGCCCAGTCGGTGAAGGTGATCGTCGCGTCCTGGCTCTGGCTGACGAAGCGCACCCGATCCAGGGTCGTGCCCTTCGGGACCAGGAACAGGGTGCAGCTCTGATACGAGTCGCCGGGCCCGAAGTCGCCCGTGCTGACGTCCTTGCACCGATCGAACGGTGATCCGTCGAGATCGAACACCAGCGTCGTCGGCACCGAGTTGCCCTTGGTGTCTTCCATCCCCACGCTGAGGTTGCGGACTGCGTGGCCCGTGCCCTTGTTCGTGTAGCGGACGTCGACGAAGTACGGCGTGTCGCCGGCGTTGCTCTGGTCGACGTCGAACCCGGCGGCTTTCAGCTCGTCGAGCGTGCCGACCTTCACGTCGAGCACGTCGACAGCGACCGTGGTGTTCACGGCCGGTGTCGTGCCGGTCGCCGCCTGGACGTAGGCGACGACGGCTTCGGTGCCGAGTGCCAGCTTCGCGGCGCCGTCGGAGCCGCTGCTGCATCCGGCGAGCATCGCGATCGCCGCAGCCACCGACGCTGCTGCCCGTCGAACGGGCCGGCGGCATGTCGTCGGTCGTCCGGCAATGCGCGTGTCGATGCTCGTATCGATGCTCGTCATGTCGACTGACCCTCCTCGTTCGACCCGCGGACCACGACGATATTGCGTCGGTCCCCACCCGGTAGGTTCACCCGACATGACCTCGGAGATCCTGTACGACGTCGCCGACCACGTGGCCACCATCACGTTGAACCGGCCGGCGCAGCTCAACGCCTTCACCAACCGGATGATGCACGAGATCATCGAAGCCTTCGATCGGTCCGACGCCGACGACGATGTGCGCGCGGTGATCGTCACCGGCGCGGGTCGTGGCTTCTGCGCTGGCGCCGATCTGTCCGCCGGCGGCGAGACCTTCGCCCACGGCGGCAGCGATGTGCAGACCGACGTCGGCGTGCCGCGCGACGGGGGCGGGCTCGTGTCGCTGCGGATCTTCGCGTCGCTCAAGCCGGTCATCGGCGCGATCAACGGCGCGGCCGTCGGCGTGGGAGTGACGATGACCTTGCCGATGGACATCAGGATCGCCTCGGACGCGGCCCGCTTCGGCTTTGTGTTCGCCCGCCGCGGCATCGTCCCCGAGGCGTGCTCGTCGTGGTTCCTTCCCCGGCTGGTCGGCATCAGCCAGGCGGCGGAGTGGGTGTACACCGGCCGAGTCTTTCCCGCCGCGGAAGCCCTCGCCGGTGGGCTCGTGCGCAGCGTCCACCCCGCCGAGGAGCTGCTCGGCGTGGCGCAGGCGCTCGCCGCGGAGATTGCCGAGAACACCGCGCCGGTGTCGGTTGCGTTGTCGCGCCAGATGATGTGGCGGATGCTCGGCGCCGAGCATCCCATGGACGCCCACCGTGTCGACTCCCGCGGCATCGTCGAGCGGGGCAAGAGCGCCGACGCGCGCGAGGGCGTCTCGAGTTTCCTGGAGAAGCGCCCGGCCGTGTATCCTGACCGGGTCAGCGACGGGCTGCCGGCGATCTTCGCGGGCTGGAACGAGCCGACGTTCTCCTGATTCAAGGAGCGTGACCCAGATCACGCTCATGTTCGGGAAGAAAGCTGCCGATACGTCAGTTGGTGCAGCGTAGAAACGCCCGCACTTCGTCGTCATCGGAATCGATGGGACAGCGGCGACCAAGTCACGGAGACCACCATGAGCACCATCCTGAACGAGCGGATCGAGACCGGCGACGTCCTCGAGATCCTGCGCGACGACGAGTTGATCTCGGCGCTCGTGCTGCTGGCCACCGAGGATGCAGTCATCCTCGACGCCTGCGACGACACCACTCCCTTCGTCATCCGTCGGTCCGACCTCGTCGAGTACCGCCGGTTCGTCCCCGAAGAGGCCTGAGCCGTCCAGCGTCGGGTGGGTCGGCCGTAGGCTCATCCGGTGCCCGACGAATCCGCACCGACGTTCTACGACGCGGTCGGCGGGATGGCGTTCTTCGCCGAACTCGTCGACACGTTCTATGCCGGCGTGGCTGAGGACGACGTGCTGGCGCCGCTGTATCCGGAGTACCCCGACTTCACGGGCGCCCGGCATCGGCTGACGCTGTTCCTCGCCCAGTACTGGGGCGGGCCCACCACCTACGACGACGAGCGCGGCCATCCGCGGCTGCGCATGCGTCATTTCCCCTTCCCTGTCGGTCCGTTGCAGCGTGACCGGTGGTTGCTGCACATGGCGCACGCTGTCCGCGCCAGCAACGCCGACGCAACCGCGCAGCAGACGCTGCTCGACTACTTCGTTCCGGCAGCCGAGCACCTCCGCAACGACACCGGCCTCCCGATCACGAGCGCGTCCTACCCGCGATCCTGATCGGACGAAGGGCGTAGCAGGCGACCGCCGCAGCAGCTGCCGCGTTCATCGAGTCGATTCCGCCGGCCATCGGGATGCTGGCGTGGACGCTGGCGGCGTCGAGCAACTCCCGACTCAAGCCGGCGCGCTCCGATCCGAGCACGAGCATGACGGCCTGACGGTGTGCCGGCAGCACTGCTTCGAGTGGCATCGATCCCGCCGCCGGGGTCAGCGCGACCACGAGCGTGCCCCGCTCGCGGGCCGCGGTGACGACGTCGACCAGTGATCCCGCCCGCGCGAACCGGAGCGCGAACGTGTTGCCCATCGACACTCGTAGGGCGCGGCGAGCGAGTGGGTCACCGCTCGTGCGATCGAGCAGCAGACCGTCCCAGCCGAGTGCCGCTGCGCTGCGCACCACGGTGCCGACGTTGACCGGGTTGTCGACGGCCTCCAGTGCCACCGTGCGCTGGCGAAGGCTGAGTGCCATCGCATCGACGGGCTCTGGGCGGCGGAACAGCGCGACGATCGAGAGTGGAACGCCGAGGCCCATGCCCGCCCTGCGCACGTCGACGTCGGCTCCGTACACCTCGACCGACGGATCGAACCGGTTGACGACGACAGGCACGTCGGCGAACGCCATCACCGGCTCGCAGCCGGCATCGAGGGCGCGCCCGACGACCAGGTCACCCTCGGCGACGAACATCCCGGCGGCCACCCGTTCACGACGATCTGCCCGCGTGTTCAGCGCTCGGTCCCGCCAGCGGAACGGAGCGATCCGGGGGTCCGCCGGATCCTCGATGAGGATCACATCAGAACAGCCACTGGTACGGCGACCAGTCCGGATCGCGCTTCTCCAGGAACGACTCGCGGCCCTCCTGGGCCTCGTCGGTCATGTACGCCAGCCGGGTCGCCTCGCCCGCGAACACCTGCTGGCCGACCAGGCCGTCGTCGATCAGGTTGAACGAGAACTTCAGCATCCGCTGCGCCGTCGGGCTCTTCGCGTTGATCTTGCGGCCCCACTCCAACGCCGTGCCCTCCAGCTCGGCATGGGCGACGACGGCGTTGACCATGCCCATCCGGTGCGCATCGTCGGCCGAGTACTCGTCGCCCAGGAAGAAGATCTCGCGGGCGAACTTCTGGCCGACCTGGCGGGCCAGGTACGCCGACCCGAACCCGCCGTCGAAGCTGGCGACATCGGCGTCGGTCTGCTTGAACCGGGCGTGCTCGCGGCTGGCGATGGTGAGGTCGCTGACCACGTGCAGGCTGTGGCCGCCGCCGGCCGCCCAGCCGGGCAC
>JAOBWQ010000501.1 GCA_025463425.1 Ilumatobacteraceae bacterium
ACTCCTGATGTGAGAACCCCGAAAGGTTAGCGGGCTGCACGTCCTGCGCCACCCGTGGGCATGGTCCGTCTGGATTCGATCACAGACAGACGAAACTGGAGGACGACGATGACCGAGCAATCCGGCCGACCGAGCGCGACCGACTTCGAGCACGTGGATCTCACCGGTGCGAGCTTCCGCAAGGTTCAGCTGAACGACGCCCGCTTCCGGATGGTCGACATGTCGGGCGCTCGCATGCGCGATGTGAGCCTCTCCGGAAGCGAGATCGACGGCGCCGAGATCGACGGCCTCCGCATCAACGGAGTCGAAGTGGCACCACTGATCGAGGCCGAGCTGACGCGACTGCAGCCCGCTCGTTCCCTCCGGCGCTCCTCGGACCCGAACGAGCTCCGCGCCGCATGGGCGGCCATCGAACTGGCCTGGGCGACGGCGTACCGGCGGGCGGCCGCCATGCCGGCCGGCACGGTCGATGTCTGCGTGGAGGAGGAATGGTCCTTCGCCGAGACTGTTCGTCACATGGTGTTCGTCACCGATGCGTGGCTCGGAGCCGTCCTCGGCAGCGAACCTCGGTTCCATCCGTGGGGCGTTGCGTTCTCCGACGTCGGCGAGTTCGTCGAGGACGTGGCTGCGCTCGGGGTCGACGTGGACGCAACGCCGTCATGGGGCGACGTCCTCGCCGTGCGCGCCGAGCGCGTGGCCCGAGTCTGCGAGCTCTTGAGCACCGCGACGCCGGAATCGCTGTCCGAGCTCACTGCCGGACCCGTCTGGGCGGGCGACGAGCCGATCACCGTGCTGCGTTGTGTGTGGGTCGTGCTCCGCGAGGAGCTCGAGCACCTTCGCTTCGCGGAGCGCGACCTCGACGTCATCGAGGCCGACGCGCAGCCCCGCTAGTTGAACGGCATGTCGGGGAACCCGGGGGGCAGTCCGCCCTGGCCACCCTTCAGTGCGCCGAGCATGTTGGGCATCTTCTTCTTGCCCTTCTTGCCGACCTGCATCCCGCCCATCCGCTTCATCATCTTCTGCATCTCGCTGAACTGCTTGACCAGGCGGTTGATCTCGCCGACGCTCGTGCCGCTGCCGGCCGCGATGCGGTTGCGGCGGCTGCCGTTGATGATCTCCGGCTTGCGGCGCTCCAGCGGGGTCATCGCGCGGATGATGGCCTCGACCGGCTTGAGGTCGTCGTCGCTGATCTTCGCGCCCTTGAGCTCCTTGGGCATGCCCGGCATCATCCCCAGCAACCCGGACAGCGGACCCATCTTCTTCAGCTGCTGCATCTGCTCGAGGAAGTCGTCGAGGGTGAACTCGCCGGCGAGCATGCGCTCAGCAGCCTCTTCGGCGGAGTCCTTCTCGAAGGCCTTCTCGGCCTGCTCGATGAGGGTCAGCACGTCGCCCATGCCGAGGATCCGGCCGGCCATGCGATCGGGGTGGAACTGCTCGAACGCGTCCAGCTTCTCACCGGTCGAGGCAAACGCGATCGGCCGGCCGATGACCTCCTTGACGCTCAGCGCGGCACCACCGCGTGCGTCACCGTCGAGCTTGGTGAGGATCACGCCGTCGATGGCCAGCGTCTGGTGGAACGCCTCGGCGACGCCGACCGCGTCCTGACCGGTCATCGCGTCGATCACGAGGAACGTGTAGTTCGGCTCGACGGCCTCGTTGATCTGACGGACCTGCTCCATCATCTCTGCGTCGATCGCCAGGCGGCCGGCGGTGTCGACGATGAGCACGTCGCGACCGAGGCGGCGGGCCTCGGCGAGACCGCGCGAGGCGACCGTGACCGGATCGCTGGCCTCGCTGAAGACAGGCACGTCGATCTGGCGGCCGAGCGTGCGCAGCTGTTCGACGGCGGCCGGACGCTGGAGGTCGGCACCGACCAGCAGTGGCTGGCGGCCCTGGCTCTTGAACCAGCGGGCCAGCTTGGCCGCGTTGGTGGTCTTGCCCGATCCCTGCAGACCCGCCATGAGGATCACCGTCGGCGGACGGCTGGCGTAGTTGATCTTCAGCGTCTCGCCACCGAGGATGTTGACCAGCTCGGCGTTGACGATCTTGATGACCTGCTGGCTGGGATCGAGCGCCTGGGACAGCTTCGCGCCGATCGCAGCTTCGCGGATCCGGGCGACAACGGTGCGCGCCACCGTGACGTTGACGTCGGCCTCGAGCAGTGCGGTGCGGATCTCGCGCAGCACCTCGTCGACGTCGTCGTCGGTGAGGCGGCCCTTGCCGCGCAGTCGCTTGAAGATGCCGTCGAAGCGGTCGGACAGTGTGTCGAACATGCGCCGGTCAGGCTATCGGCACCACCGATCCCACCGGAGGCCTTGCGCACTGCCCGGCCGACGTGCAGAGCCTCTAGCGGCCGAGGTCAGCACCCCGGGATCGGCGCCGTCGCGCCGAGCGATATGAGTGCGCAGAAGCTGGCCGAGCCAACCTTCCACACGCCATCCTGGAGCACGGCCGTGCCCTGGGCGTTGGGCAACGCGACGTTGCCGTTGAGCAGCACGTTGTACGTCACGGTGGCCTGATCCGGGGCGGTCAGCTCGACCGAGATCACCACGGCCGTCGCTTGGCCCATCAATGGATCCTGGGCGCGCTGGGTCACCGCGTCGCGCAGCGACTCGCCATCTTCGAGCAGCGCGATCCGGTCCTCCACTGACGATGTGTTGGCGAAGAACGTCTGCCAGTTGGTGGTGATGGTCGCGATCGTCGAGGCCTGATCGATCGTGGTGCTCGGCGCCGCCGAGGTTCCCGGAACCGTCGCCTCGAGCTGCGTGCTGGTCGTGGAGTCGGCAGTCGGGCTGGTGTCCGTCGACATGGGACGGCTCGTGCTGGAGCTCACGTCCGCCATCGTTGTGGACGCGACGGGCGCAACGGTGGCCGGGGTTGCTGCTCGATCCGTGTTCCATCGCGGCCCGCACGACGCGCAGCTCCCTGCTGCGACGAGCAGCAGGAGGCATCGTCGAGTTGCTCGGCTCCGTTGCAACCGCACGGTGGAATCGTAAGGTGAGATCCGTGGGATCGAACGGATCCGTACCGCGTCGGGCAACGAACGCCGTCAATCGCGAAGTCTTCGGCGTGCTCGCCGCCATCATCGGCGCGGTGATGCTGTTCCTCGGTTGGTATGGCGTGTCAGGCCGCCCCAACCTCGCCGAGCAGATGCCGTACATCGCCTCGGCCACCGTGCCCGGCGCAGCGCTCGTGATCGCCGCGTCCGTGTTGCTGATGGGCAGCTCGGCACAACGCAGATCGGACCAGACGGGCGACCTCGTCGCCGAACTGCACGCTCTGCTGGTCGAGGAAGTGGGCACCGATCCGTCGCCGTCCCCTGTCGTCGAGGAGCTCACGGGTCCGGACGCACCGGAAGCACTCGTCGCCGTCGCAGGGACCGCCCACTACCATCGCCCCGACTGCACGCTGGTCAGCGGCAAAGCGGAGGTCGAGCGCGTGGACCCAGCCTCTGTCGAAGGATCCGAGCTGCGACCATGCCCAGTGTGTGAGCCGACGGTGCCAACAACAACAGCGGCGGCGCCACCCGAGCTCGCGGACTGATCGACGGATCGAGGGCGGAGGGCATGGTCACGATCGAACTGGCCCTCGCCGGGCTCGGGATCGGATCGATCGCAGCGCTCTCGGGACTCGGGTTGTTGGCGACCTACCGCCTCACGGGAGTGTTCAACCTGGCGTTCGGCGCGATCGCGATGCTGGTGGCCTTCACGATGTGGCAGCAGGTCCGGGTCTGGCATTGGTCGCCGCTGGTCGCTGCGGCCGTCGACATCCTCGTCATCTGCCCCCTCGTCGGCGTCCTGCTCGATCGGATCGTTTTCCGGCCATTGCAACGCCGCCGAGCCACGCCCGGTGTGCGGCTCGTCGCATCGCTCGGCCTGCTCGTGGTCCTGCTCGGCGTCGCCACGGTGATCTGGGGTGCCGAGGCGCGGTTGGACGCACCGTCGATCGTGCCCCGCCGCGAGGTGCACCTCGGCGGCGCCCACCTCGCGCTCGGCACGATCGCCGATCTCGCCGCGATCGCGATACTCGGCGCAGGGTTCGCCCTCGGTCAGCGCAGTCGCTTCGGCCTGCGTGTGCGCGCCGTCGTCGAACGTCGCGAGCTCGCCGAGCTGCGCGGGGTCGATGCCGACCGCGTGTCGGCCTTCGGCTGGGCCATCGGCACGTCGATCGCCGGTCTCGCCGGGGTCCTCATGGCGCCCACACTGCGACTCGTTCCCTACGGGTTCACCCTCGTCATGCTCGAGACGATGGCCGTCGTGGTCATCGGTCGGCTCACCGATCCGGTGCGCGCCATCGTGTCGGGACTGCTGATCGGCATCCTCCAGGCCGAGCTCGCCCAGGTCCACCTCGTCGGACGGCCGCAGTCATGGATCCAGGCCGCCAACGCCAACCTCTTCGTCGTCGCGCTGCTCGTCGCCGTGCTCGTGATCTCCAGGCTCCGCGAGCCACTCGATGCCGGCGGTGTCGCCAGGCTGACCACGCGCGGCGAGCTCCCACCCATCCGCGCATGGTGGGCGCTGCCGACGATCGCGCTGGGCGCGCCACTTCTCTTCGGAGCGAGCGACAAGCACCTCGCCCTGGCCGTCCCGGCGATCGCGATCGTGCTCGTCTCGATCGTGGTCGTGAGTGGCTACAGCGGCCAGATCTCGCTCGGTCAGGCCGGTTTCGCCGGGCTCGGCGCGCTCGTTGCCGCCCGCCTCGCCGACGGGACGCTGCCCTTCGTCCCGAAGGTGCCGGATGTGCTCGCGCTGGTCATCACGCCGATCGTGGTGGCCCCGTTCGGTGCGCTCAGCGGATGGCCGGCGATCCGCCGACGAGGGCTGTTCCTCGCGCTCACCACGTTCGCGCTCAGCGTCGCGATGAGCCGCTTCGTCTTCGAGCAGGCAGCCGTCACGCGTGGACTCGAAGTGCACCCGCCGAGCACATTCGCATCGGACGACAACTTCTACATCCTCGAGGTCCTCTGCCTCGGCGTCGCGCTGGTGCTCGTCCGCCGGCTCCACCACGGCGGACTCGGTCGCACCCTGACGGCGATGCGCGACGACGAGCTGGGCGCACAGTCCAGTGGCGTCGACATCCGCACGATGAAGATCTTCGTCTTCGGCGCGAGCTCGGCGCTCGCCGCGCTCGGCGGAGCACTCCTCGCGATGGGTGCGCGATCGTTCGACTCGAACGCGTTCGATCCGATCCAGGGTCTGATCTGGTTCGCTGCGGTCGTCGTCTTCGGCGTCGACAGTGCCACCGGCGCGGTGATCGCCGCCGGCGTGCTCGTCGCCTTGGACAGCGAGCTGCCCGCCGGGTCCTCGACGATCGCCGTCGGCCTGTGCGCGATGGTCCTCGGCAGGCTGCCCGGCGGGGTCCTGTACTCGGCGCGACTGCTGTTCGAGCGACTGTTCGGCGCGTTCGTGACGAGCGGCCCCGTTGCGGCTCACCGCGAGACCACCGCGATCCGGCTGACGCCAGCGGGACGACGCGTGGCCGCGCGTCGAGCGGCCGCGACGGCACCCGGTGGCGGACCATGAGCGCTGATTCGACCCGCCGTGCGTCGTCCGACGCGACCATCACGGCCACCGGGATCGTCAAGCGTCACGGATCCACGCTCGTCGTCGACGACGTCGACATCGCCGTGCACGCTGGGCGCATCTCTGTCGTGGTCGGGCCGAACGGCGCCGGGAAGACGTCGCTGTTCAACTGCATCTCCGGCGTCGATCCCCCGGACGCGGGCACCGTGCGTCATCACGACCATGATGTCACCGGCT
>JAOBWQ010000514.1 GCA_025463425.1 Ilumatobacteraceae bacterium
AGGCTGACGTACTTGTCGACCGGGAAGACCTGGTTGACGTCGGATCCGGACCACGAGATGAGGAACTCGAGCGCGTAGCCGAGGGTCCAGTAGGCGATGAACCCGCCGAACAGGAACAGGGCGATGACCGAGCCCATGAAGGGGACGGCGTACTTCTTCTCCTTGGCGTGCAGGCCCGGCACCACGAAGCGCCAGACCTGCCAGAGGATGATCGGGAAGGCGATGACGATGCCGCCGTAGAGCGAGATCGAGATGCGCGTCGAGAACCCGTCGAGCGGCCCGAGCGCGTAGAGGTTCGCGGTGCAGAACTCGGCGCCACGTCGGGTGCAGAGATCCGTGTACGGCTGCTTGATGAACCGCAGGATCGGATCGTAGAACGCCATCATGATGATGACGCCGAGGACGATCGCGAGCATGCTGCGCACGATGCGCACGCGCAGCTCGGCCAGGTGGTCGCGCAGCGTCATCCGGTCCTCGGGACCCTTCAGCGACGGGCGCGGAGCGCTCCGGAAGGGGATCTTCACTCAGCGACTGCTTCCTCGGTGGCGGGTTCAGCCGCTGGTGTGAACCCGGTCATCACACCGGAGGCGACGATCGCGTCGACGACCTTCGGCGGGGCCACGGCCTCGGCCGCGGGTGCCGAGGCGACCGGCGTCTCGGCCACCGGGGTGACCGGCTGTGCGGCAGCCAAGCGGCGCGAGGTCGCGTCGCCGATGATCGGCGGTGCACCCAGGTTCGTCGGCGCCTCGGTGGAGCTCGCTTGGGCCCACGCCGCGGGCGTGACGGCCGGGACGGGCGTGGCGGCGGCTGCCGGCTTGGCGGCCGTGAGGTCAGTGGGGCCGACGCCGGTCTGGGTGGGTGGCGTGCCCGCCTTCGGGCTCAACGGGTTCAGATCGAACGTCGCAGCTTGCTTGGCCATCTCGGCGGTCTCGCGCAGTTCACGGAGTGGTTCGTCGAGGACCGACTTCATCTCGCTCTGGAATCCGGACGTCATCCGCTTGAAGTCGGCATAGGCCTTTCCGGCCTTGCGCATCGCTTCTGGGAGCTTGTCGGGGCCGAGCACCACCAGTGCGATGAGCACAAGAAAGACCAGCTCGCTGCCGGACAGGTTGAACACGTTCCGGAGTCTAGGCCCCTGTCAGGCGCTCGCGAAGGCACGTGTCGCACATGCAACAATGATCATCCGATGCAGCAACGACTCCCTACTCTTCTGGAGCATCCCATTGCCTTCGCCCATCGCGGCGGCAAGGCACACGCCCCGGAGAACACCCTGGAGGCGTTCGTGCTCGGCCTCAAACTCGGGGCGACGGGCCTGGAGAGCGACGTCTGGTTGACGGCCGACAAGGTTCCGGTCCTCGACCACGACGGCCTCGTCCGGCACCGGTTCAGCCGGCGTCCGATCGGCGATCTGCGCCGCGACCAACTGCCGTCGTACATCCCCTCGCTGGCCGATCTGATCGAGCGCTGCGGCACGCAGTACCACCTCTCGCTCGACCTCAAGGGCAACGAGGTCGGGCTCACCGTGATCGACGTCGTGGCGGAGATCGCTCCCGATCTCCTCCCCCGCCTGTGGTTGTGCGAGCCGAGGTGGCAGGACCTCCTGCCGCTGCGCGGCCATGGTGCCAAGCTCGTCGACTCGACGCGCCTGGCGCGGATCAAGGAAGGCCCCGAACGCCGTGCGGCGACGCTGTCCAGCGAGGGCATCGACGCCATCAACATGCACCACACCGACTGGAACGGCGGCCTCGTCACCCTCTTCCACCGCTTCGAGCTGTGCGCGATCGCCTGGGACCTGCAGTTCGAGCACGTCCTCCGCCCGATCTTCCGGATGGGCATCGACGGCGTGCACAGCGATTGGGTGGACCGGATGATGGACGCCTACCGAGCCGAGCTCGGGGCACCTCAGCTCTGACGAGCAGTGGCTACAGCCACTTCCAGTGGCTCTTCGGCCAGATCACCACGAAGGCGCGACCAACGATCTGGTCGTAGTCGACCTGGCCGAGCGTGCCGCGACTGTCGCCGGAGCCGGGACGGTTGTCGCCCATCACGAAGACATGGTCCTTGAGCACGGTCAGCTGGGAGAAGTTCGGCCCGCAGTTGCCGGCCGTGACGACGTTCGGATCGAGGTAGGGCTCGACGAGCACCTTGCCGTTGATGTAGACGACGCAGTCACGCATCTCGATCGTCTCGCCGGGCAGACCGATGACCCGCTTGATGAGGTCGCGCTGGGAGATGCCCTGCTCCTCTTCGAGCACGACGACATCGCCCCGGTTCGGGTCGTGGAGGTCGTAGGAGAGCTTGTTGACGAGGACCCGGTCGAAGTTGTGCAGCGTGTAGTCCATCGATTCGCCGGACACGTAGAACTGCTGCACGACGAACAGCTTCATCAGCACCGCGGCAGCGATGGCGATGATGACGACGAGCCCCCACTCGCGGATCGACTTGCCGACGGCGGACTTCTGGGCCACCGGCGCCATGGCCACCGTCACCGGTGCGTCGTCGTCCACGACAACGGCCGGGGCGGGCGCAGCGGCCTCCACGACGGGAGGGATCACGAGCTGGTCCGTCGGTGGAACCTCGGCCAGGGGGACCTCTCCTGGTGGAACGTCCCTGGATGGCTCCACACCGTCGTCGTTGGTCCCGGTTGAGTCGTCGCTGGACATGCGGCGGTTACCGTACCGTTCATCGGCCGCAGAGTTGCGGCATCCTCGGGGATCTGCGGGGGATCACAGGGAGGCGATCAGCTTCTCGACGCGCTCGTCGCGGCTCTTGAACGGGTCCTTGCACAGCACGGTGCGCTGGGCCTGGTCGTTGAGCTTGAGGTGCACCCAGTCGACGGTGTAGTCGCGCTTGCGCTCCTTGGCCCGCTTGATGAACTCGCCACGTAGCCGAGCTCGGGTGGTCTGCGGCGGCACGTCGACCGCTGTGTCGATGTCGTCGTCGGTGCACATCCGCTCGATCATGCCGCGGTCCTGCATCTTGTAGAACGGGCTCCTGACGCGGCTGACGTCGTGGTACTGCAGATCGAGCAGCTGCACCTGGGCGTGCCCGAGCGGCAGGTCGTGCTTGGCCCGGTAGGCCTCGATCAGCTTGTGCTTGATCACCCAGTCGACCTCGCGGTCGAGCTTGAGCGGATCGTTCTCGATCGTCGAGATGCAGTGCTCCCACATCTCCAGCGCCTTCTGCTCCATGGGCGGGAAGCCCTTGGTCTCCGCGTAGCGCAGGGCGCGGTCGAGGTACTCGCGCTGGATGTCGAGCGCGCTGACCTCGCGGCCGTTGGCGAGCTTCACCGTGCGCCGGCAGGTCATGTCGTGGCTGATCTCGCGGATCGCGCGGATCGGGTTCTCCAGCGTCATGTCGCGCAGCACGACCTGCGGATCCTCGACCATGCGCAGCATGCACGCCGCGGCGCCGACCTTCACGAACGTCGTGTACTCGCTCATGTTCGAGTCGCCGACGATCACGTGCAGGCGGCGGTACTTCTCTGCGTCGGCGTGGGGTTCATCGCGCGTGTTGATGATCGGGCGACTGCGTGTGGTGGCCGACGACACGCCCTCCCAGATGTGCTCGGCGCGCTGCGCGATCGAGTACACGGGCCCTCTCGCCGTCTGCAGCACCTTGCCGGCGCCGGTGTAGATCTGGCGGCTGACGAGGAACGGGATCAGCACCTCGGCGTAGTGGCCGAGATCGTCGCGGCGGCTGGTGAGGTAGTTCTCGTGGCACCCGTAGCTGTTGCCGGCGGAGTCGGTGTTGTTCTTGAACAGGTAGATCGTGCCGCGGATGCCTTCTTCGCGCAGCCGTTGCTCGGCGCTCTCGACGAGGCTCTCCAGGATCCGCTCCCCCGCCTTGTCGTGCACGACGAGGTCGTACAGCGAATCGCACTCGGGCGTGGCGTACTCGGGGTGCGAGCCGACGTCGAGGTACAGGCGAGCACCGTTCTGCAGGAAGACGTTGCTGCTGCGGCCCCAGCTGACGACGCGGCGGAACAGGTACCGGGCGACTTCGTCCGGGCTCAGCCGGCGCTGCCCGCGCAACGTGCACGTGACGCCGTACTCGTTCTCGAGCCCGAAGATCCGTCGCTCCACGCGCGTCAACCTACTGCCATCGCCACCTCAGCGCATGGACATCTCGCCGGCCGTGGCGTCAGCGTCTCCAGCGGAAGCGGAGCTGCTCTCCCGGGCGGGCCTGGGCGACGCGGCCGAGGTCGGCCGGGTCGACGACGGCGATCACCGGGTACCCGCCGGTGACACCGTGGTCGGCGAGCAGGATCAGCGGCTGACCGTCGGTGGGCACCTGGACCGCGCCGTTGACGATGCCCTCCGACGGGAGCTCGTCGGGCACCGCCCGTTCGAGCGCCGTGCCCGAGAGTCGGGTGCCGATCCGGTTGCTCGTGCCGAGCACCTCGTAGGGCCCAGTCACGAGGGCTTCGCGGCCGGCGGGCGTGAACCAGTGGTGACGCGGTCCGGGCCAGATGGTGATCGGCGATCCGACGGGCGGCAGGGGTGGGGCCATCGCGGTCGGCAACTCGGTGCCCGGATCGTCGCCGGCGTCCAGGTGGTCGCCGGCGAGGAGCGGCGCAGGCCCGAGCCCGCTGAGCAGATCGGTGCTGCG
>JAOBWQ010000570.1 GCA_025463425.1 Ilumatobacteraceae bacterium
GCAGCGACTTCAACTATGACTTCCACGTCACGCTCGATGCGTCGGTCGCTCCGGTCGAGTTCAACTTCCGCGATGCCGCCGAGCTCGTCGAGCACGGCCTCGGCTGGACGCTCGACGGCTCGACCGAACAGCCCGGGTACAGCGTGTTCCTGGCCGATGACGGTCGGATCTTCCACACGTACTCTGCGTTCGCTCGTGGCACCGAGTGGCTCGGTGGCTCCTATGCGTTCTTGGACCTGACCGCGCTCGGGCGTCAAGAAGATTGGGAGCTGCCCAAAGGCCGCGCCGACCTCGTGCGCGGCCCCCAACCCGACTTCGCTGTGTGAAGCTCGGGGCCCGCTCTCGGGCCCGAGAGTCGATGGAGTGGACGCGGATGCGGCTCGTTGATCTGCTCGATCCGCGTCCAGTCTCCGGGACGATCTCAGTAGCCGGGCTTGGTCGCCGGAGTTGTCGCGTCGGCTGCGTCGCTGTCGATCGCGTTGCCGTCGGAGCCCACGACGTACCAGACGCCGCCTTCGCCCTGTCCGGCGGTGTCGCCCGGCGCCGAGTCGCCGGCATAGAAGTACAACGGGTGGCCGTAGAACGTGACCTGCTGGGTGCCGTCGTCACGGGTGATGGTCGCGAAGTCCTCGCCGTCGAGGCCCTTGCCGGGCTCGACCGTTCCCGCGAGCGGTGGCCACGCGCTCGCGCAGCCGCCCGAGCACGCGCTGGTCGTGCCGCTGTCCTTGCTGAACACGTAGAGCGTCTTGCCGTCGGACGTCTGCAGGATCGAGCCGAGTGCTGAGTCCGCCAACTGGACTGCGACCGCATCAGCGGGCGCTGCGGTCGTCGCCGCTGACGCTTCCGTCGTGGCCGTGGTGTCGGCCGTGGAGGTCTCGGGAGTGGCAGCCGCAGTCGTCTCTGGAGCGGCGGCCGTCGTCGGGGCGGCGGTCGTCGCCGCTGCGATGGTCGTCGCTGTGCTGGCTGGGGTGGTGGCGGCCGGTGCCGCGGTCTTGGTCGAGCCGCATGCGGCGAGCACGATCGCGATCGCAGCGGCTCCGGCGAGGGTGGAACGGTGAAGGTGGGTCATGCTGTGCAGTACGAACGGACCCGCTGGAGGGATCCGAAAAACCGGATCGGGCGTTCGCTCGTAGTGTTCCGTGATGGTGATGTGGACCTCTCATGTCGAGCGGCTCGACGACGGGGCCCTCCTCGCGTCGATGGCAGCGGGTGATGCCAATGCTGCTTCTGTCTTCGTGCGCCGTCACCAGCGCGCCGTGTTCGGTCTGGCGATCACGATGTGCGGTGATCCTCGGCTGGCCGAGGACGTGTCCCAACAGACGTTCGAACGGGTGTGGAAGCACGCCGGCACCTATGACGCGCGCCGCGCGCCGGTTCGGGCGTGGATGCTGACGATCACCCGACGGCTGTGCATCGACGCGTTCCGGACCAACCGCAGCACGCCCATCGACCCGTTCGATCTGTCCGCATTGCTGCCGCCGGCGTCCGGTTCGGTCGAGGACGCAGGAGTGGCGCGCGCCGAGGTCCGTGGGCTGCGCGACGCGCTGCTCGGTCTGCCGCCCGAGCAACGCCGCGTGCTCCTCCAGGCCTCCCTCGGCGGACGCACCGCGGTCGAGATCGCCGAGATCGAGCAGATCCCCGTCGGTACGGTGAAGACCCGGCTCCGCCTCGCGCTCGCTCGGGTGCGCAACGAGGTCCGCCCGGTCGGGGTCGACGATGTCTGAGCGGATCACCTGCGAGGCGTTCGACGCTGCGGCGGCGGAGCTCGCGTTCGAACTCGTCGATCCGGAGGCTCGCGACGTCCTGCTGGCCCATGCGGCCGGCTGCGACCGGTGTCGGGCCGAGCTGGAGTCGTTGTCGGTCACCGCAGACCTGCTCGTGCTGTTGGCGCCCGATGGCGAACCGCCGATGGGGTTCGAGCAACGAGCCGTCGAGGCAATGGTGGGTCAGCGCCGATCGCGACGGTGGCTCATGCTCGCTGCAGCCGCCGCCGTGTTGTTCGTCGTCGGTCTCGGGATCGGTTCGTGGCGGAGCCACGACGATTCCACGTCGACGTTCCGCCAGGCGGTCCTGGTCGACGACCACGGTGCCAGCTTCGGATCGGCGTCACTGGCGTGGTCGGACGATGTCGTGCTGACGATGTCCTTGAAGGGCCTCGACGCCGGCGACTATCGATGCCTCGTCGAGACCTCCGACGGCAGGACCCATCTCGTCGCGACCTGGCCGATCGGTGCGGAGGGCACCGGCTGGTGGGCGGTGCCACTGCAGTTGGATGCCCGGTCGGTGCACTCCGTGCTGATCCAGGACGACGACGGCACCCCGGTGGCGTCCGCCGTCTTCAACTGAGCTCAGCCGCGCGCCCAGGGGTGATCACGACCTCGCTCCCGATCGCGACGAAGCCCACCGACAGGAAGGCACGCAGGCTCCTGGCGTTGCCGGGAGACACTGCAGCGAACACGTCCGTGCCGGGCTGGACCAGGCCCAAGGCGTCCTCGATCAGCGCCCGGCCGACGCCCGCACCACGGGTCGCGTCCGGGATCTCGATGCTCATCTCGGTGCGGCCGGCCATCCCGGTACCGATGGTGACGAAGCCGCGCTCGTCGCCGTGCACGACGACATCGGTGCGGAGGGTGCGCGAGTAGCGCACCCTCGGGTGGTGGTCGAGATCGGTCGACACCGACAGTGTGCTTCCCCCACTGCGTCCCTGGGCGACGAGAGTGAGGTCGATCACGTCGATCGTCCCGCCACGTGCGAGCCGGAGCAACACCTCAGGCGCGTGGGCCGAGCCGAAGCCGTCGATGTGCAGGCCGGCCAGCACATCGGGAGCGTCCGTGGCGATGAAGGCGTGGCCGGTCGAGCACACCACGGTGTTCTTGCCACTGGGCAGGACGCCGAGCATCGTCACCCCACCGTCGGCAGGCGGGAACACGCCACGCGCGCAGCGGTGGAAGTGGGCGAGCAGCGGATGGGCCGCCGCGCTCACGTCAGTGCGACTTGCCCTTGGCCTCGGCGCCGGAACGATGCATGAGCACGAGCGCGATCACCATCACCAGGGTCACTCCAGCGTTGATCGCGAGCCCGATCTGAGCGTGGTTGAACTGCGACTGGCTGCTCTCGTCGCCGAGTGACTCCTTGGCGCCGATCGTGAGGATGTGCCGCACCGCGGAGATGCCACCGATGATGAGGAACGGAGTGAGCTGGAAGCCCTCGTCGTGGAAGTGGGCCAGCACGGTGGTCAGCAGCTCGAGCACGATCACCACGAAGAGTACGCCGTTGATGCCGCCGATGACCCGATCCGAGTACTCCTGGTCGTGGGTGAAGTCGATCACGGACCGGACGAGCACGTACCCGGCCAGACCGACCATCGCTATCGCGACGAGGTAGTGGATCACGTCTTCGGCGAGGTGCAGGACGTGCAGGGGCACGTCTGGCTTCTCGTCATCTGCAACAGGAGTGTTCATAGCTCGACAGAATGCCATCTCCGCGAGGCGCAACTCGGGATCTCCGCATCACTGCCGAGCGTGTGAACCGAGCGTGGTTCGGACGACGGGTGGTGGATCGGATGGCCGCCCTCAGGCGTCGGCCAGGAAGTGCTCCAGGCGGGCGCGGTCCTCGTCGCTCAGCGAGTCGAAGGTGAACGCGACATAGGTGCGGAAGTCATCGCCACGCGCGATGCGAGTTGCCGTCACGCGCGCGTGCAAGCGACCGTCGTCGAGGACGACCGTCACGATCGCCGATTCGCCGGGGTGGAGCGCCACCGGTTCGTGGAACGCCAGCAACATCCCGGAGACGGAGAGGTTGATGGTCGTTGCTGTCGGCATCGGGCGTTCGGGTGCGATCGTCACCCGAACCTCGGTCTCCCGAACAGCGCGAGGGTGCAGTCGCGGATCGCTCACACTGCGATTACTACCCCATCAGCGACCGCGAGATCCGCCGTTTCCGATGAATATGTCGGGTCGGCGGGATGACCAGTCGACATCTTCCCGCTCGGCGTTTCCGGCCCTGTCCAGCCGGAGGCTGCCACCTTCCAATATCGTGCGATGGTCCGTATCAATTTCCGAGTCGCACGACCAGCAGTAGCTACAGTTGTTGGCAGTACAGTCCTCGCCATGGTGAAGAACATACGTGATCGCGTCATATCTCCGGAGGAAGATGGGGATCTGGCCGGTGCACGTGAGATCCGTCGAGCCGTGAGCAGGTTGCATCGACGGATGAGGTCCGAGCGCCCGCCGGCCGCGATGGCGACGAGCAAGCTCGCCGTGCTCGGGCACCTCCACGATCGAGGGTCGATGTCCGCGGGGGAGATCGCCATCGAGGAGCGGGTCCAACCGCAGTCGCTGACGCGGACGCTGAACGAGCTGGAGGCCGACGGGTTGATCCGCCGGCGACCCGACGTCGACGATGGCCGTCGGGCGCTGATCGATCTCACCGCTGCCGGCCGGAAAGCCCTTGCGGCAGAGGTGGCACCTCGCGACGCCTGGCTCGAAGAGGCGATGCGCGCGGTCCTGTCGCCGCTGGAGCGCGAGTTGCTCCGCCTGGCGGCACCGTTGTTGGCGCGCCTGGGGGACTCGGTCTGATGCGCCGGCCGTCGGAACAGGAGCACAGCAGCCGGCCATCGCTGACGGCGTTGCGCGTCGCGGCGCTGCGGCGTTCGTTCGATCGTGTCCCGTGGCCGAATGGCCGCGCAGGCGACGAGGATCGGCTCGCCGCGGCGCTGCTCGACGACGCAGGTGCGCTGGAACCCACACGCTCGACGCCGGAGGGGGAGCGGTTCCGCCGCTACCTGAGCGAACGGACCCGGTTCTTCGATGCGTTCGTCGTCGACGCGATCGCTGCGGGGATCACCCAGATCGTCGTCGTCGCTGCCGGGTACGACGGCCGCGCGCTGCGCTACGCGACCGCAGGCGTCACCTTCTTCGAGATCGATCATCCGGACACACAGGCGCACAAGCGGCGAGTGCTCGACGAGCTCGGCATCTCGACCGACGGGATGCAGCTGGCGGCTGTCGACCTGTCCGAAGCGTCGGTGTCCACTGCGTTGGCGGGCACGTCGTTCGACTCCAGCCTCACGAGCGCGCACCTGATCGAGGGCCTGGCGGCGTACCTCACCGCGCCGGACGTGGAGCGATTGCTGCATGATCTGCGCAGCGTCTCCGCACCGGCGAGCCGGCTGGGCATCAGCTTCCCTGGGCGTGCGTCCCCGACGGCGGGCAGCGTCGCCCTGGCCCAGCGCGTCGCTGCCCTGGGTGAGCCGATCCAGCTCGGGGTGACGGGTGATGCGTTCCGCGCCCTCGTCGATCGGGCCGGATGGACGATCGTCGCCGGCAGCGCGGCCACGCCGAACCTGGTGCGCGCCGACGCTGGTTGACGTCGTGTGACGAGTTCGCGACACGCGTCTGAAGCGGATCGGCGACGGGTAAGGCGGCAACGCTGCGCGATCCGCCGCGCCGCTGCCGCGTGGGAGACCGACATGACCGAACAAGTGCTGCAACTGTTGACCGCCGCTGGAAACACGGACGAACCGCATGTGTACCGGGTCTCCGGCCATGGCGAGATCGACATCGCCTCGGCGCCGCAGCTCGACACCGTGTTCGATGATCTGCTCGAGCGGGGCGCTCGCATCGTGATCTTCGACGCGCGGGGCGTCGGGTTCGTCGACTCGTGCGGGCTGCGCTCGATCATCGGCGCCGGCAACCGCCTGTCCGCCGCCGGCGGGCAGCTGTTGATCGAGGGGATGAGCGGTTCGATGCAACGCGTGCTCGAAGTCAGCGGTCTCCTCGAGCGCTACCGCTCCGGCTCCTGACCGATCGGTGTTCCGCGGTTCTTGACAGTCGAGGACCCACACCAGTAGACAGTGACGACTTAGTCATGGGGTGACTATACGTTCGCATGTCGCCCTGAGGATCGGGCGTTCGCTGATGGCCGCCCCAGGACATCGCCGAAAAGAGTCGTTCCATGGATCGCAGCACAAAGGTCAAGTCGGCAATCGCCGTCGTCGCGACGGTCATCGCCTCGAGCGGCGTGATCGGATCGGCCCGAGCGGACTACGCGCCGTCGGCCACCGACGTGGTCGGGGTGGGTGCCGAGACGTTGAACTTCACGATGGACTTCCTCGCGGACGGCGATGCCGTCGGCGACGTGGGGTACAACGCCGCGAACAACGTCAACAAGCTCGTCAGCTTCGACTCCACGGGCGATGCGAACGCGCGCAACTCATATCAGAACAACAGCACGTATGCAGCCCCCAAGCCGCTCAACCCGACCGTCGTGCTGCGCGCCGGAACCTTCCCCGTGCAGCGCCCGACGACGACCGCAACGTCGTATGCGGCGATCCTCGCCGACAAGGACACGCCGTACAAGATCGACTTCATCAAGGCCATCGGTCTGCCCACCGCCGCCAACCAGAGCCTGGCCGCCGCCAACGGCTGGCAGTACCTCCACCTCGTCCAGATCGGCTCCGACCCACTCCAGGTCATCGGCAGCACGAACACCAACGCGCCGGCCGGGCTCAGCACGGCCCAGCTCGTGCAGATCTACTCGGGCGCGATCAAGCGCTGGGTCGACATCCCGGGCTACGCCGGTCCGGCGACCGACACCGACTTCATCCAGCCGTTGATCACCCCGGTCGGCGCAGGAACCCGGAACACCTTCCTCGCCAACCTCAAGACAGCGAACGGCGGCAATGATGTCGTGCTCGACACCGGTGTGCAGATCGTCGAACCGAACGATCCGACCGACATCACCGGTCTCGGAGCCAACGCCAAGAACGCGATCATGCCCTTCGCCGTCGGGCGTCTCGCCTTGTACAACGGCTACTTCCACAATCCGGCGACCGTGTTCCCGGGCGGGGCGCCGTTGACGTCGGGCGTCAAGCCGTTGACCGGTGCACCTGCCGGTGGTGGCACCGCCTACAGCACGACGATCGGCATCTACATCGCCTTCCGCCAGACCGACACCGCACTGGCCGCGTGGCAGCCCGGGAGCACCAAGAACTGGATCCAGACCCTGTTCTCCGACCCGAGCCCGACCGGGTCGCCATTCGTCAAGAAGGCCGCCGGTCAGACGCTCATCGCCGCATCCGGCATCACGCCGACCTACAACGACCTCGGCAACGTCTCGGCCGGCTGAGCCACGGCGTCGATCCCGATGGTCCCCGCACGCCGAAGGCTTCCCCGAAGGAACACCATGTCACGTCTCTCCACAGCGATCGCCACCGCCCGGCGACCCGTCTGCGCTGCGGCGGTGGGCCTCGCCACAGCGGGTCTGCTCGCCGTCGTGGCGGTGTCGGGCGGCCGCGTCGCTTCGGCCGACACCGCGCCACCGGCGTTCGAGCCGGATCCGGGTTCGATCGGTGGGTTGAACTTCTACGACGCCTCTGGCACGTCGATCACCAGCGGCGCGATCACCGCGGCACCGTTCGCTGCCTACGTGCAAGCCACTGGTCCCGGCCGCCCGGGCGACAGCAAGGCAACTCTGTTCGGCTACGTGCCGAAGAACGGCGTGCCGAGCGGTTCGTGGGCAGGCGAGGCATTGACCGCATCGACCAACTACCCGAACGCTGCGGCCCCCGGGCCGCTCGCGACCTCCTCGACCCCGGTCGTGTCGCTGGTTGCAGGTGACACCACGTTGGCAGCCCTGGCGAGCGACTACCCGAACGTCGCCGCGGACTCCTACCGAGGTCTCTACCAACTTCGGCTGAAGACGTCCGGCGCGGGACAGACGGGGCGGCCGAAGTACTACTCGGCCGACATCCTCGTCACCGGCTCGGCGTGGTCGGTGGTGTACTCCAGCCCGTCGGCGTATGAGTTCGCACCGGTGCTGCCGGCCCGCCTCCTCGAGACACGAGCGGATGGCATGACGATCGACGGCCTGTTCAACAACACCGGCTTCGTCGACATCGGCACGGTGACCGAGCTGCCCGTCGCCGGCCGGGGCGGTGTGCCGGCGGATGCTGCGGCGGCTGCGCTGAACGTGACGGTCACCGAGCCGGCGGCCGCGGGCTTCGTCACGGTCTATCCGTGCGGCAGCGAACGGCCGACAGCGTCGAACGTGAACTTCTCGGCCGGCCAGACGATCCCCAACGCGGTCGTCACCAAGATCGGTACCGGCGGCAAGGTCTGTCTGTTCAACTCCCAGCCGACCCACCTCGTCGTCGACGTCAACGGCTTCTTCTCCGGCGGCACGGACTATGCGCCGATCGTGCCGGCCCGCATCCTCGAGACCCGGTCGGGTGGCTCGACGATCGACAAGTTGTTCAACAACACCGGTTCGGTCCCGATCAACATCGTCACCGAGCTGCCGGTCGCGGGCCGCGCCGGCCTGCCCGCCGATGCGTCGTCTGCAGTCCTGAACGTGACCGTCACCGGACCGACTGCTGACGGCTTCGTGACGGTGTACCCGTGCGGCAGTGATCGCCCGACGGCGTCGAGCGTGAACTTCTCCGCCGGTCAGACCGTTGCCAATGCGGTGCTGACCAAGATCGGTGCCGGTGGCAAGGTCTGCCTGTTCAACTCCCAGCCCACCGATCTCGTCGTCGACGTCAACGGCTACTACGGCCCGGTGTCCGCGTACGTGCCCCTCGTCCCGGCTCGGCTCCTCGAGACCCGCACGGGGGGATCGACGGTGGACGGGGCGTACAACGGGACCGGGATCGTGCTGCTCGGATCGGTCAACGAGCTGGCCGTCGGGGGACGTGGCGGCGTGCCGGCCTCTGCGGCGGGGGTGGTGCTCAACGTGACCGTCACCGAGCCTGCAGCCGCTGGGTTCGTCACCG
>JAOBWQ010000657.1 GCA_025463425.1 Ilumatobacteraceae bacterium
CGATCAGTTGTAGAACGGGGTGGCGCCGGTGCTGTGGTCGGTGAGGTCCTTGACCCGGTCGATCCCGGCGACCTGCTCGACGAGCATCGCCTGCACACCCTCGAGCATCGTCATCCGGCTCATCGAGCAACCGTGGCAACCGCCACCCATCGTCATGTACGCCGTGCCCTGGGTGTCGTGGCCGACGAAGGTGACGAAGCCACCATGTGCCGCCAGCGAGGGGTTGACCTCGGCGGCGACGAGCGCTTCGACCTCGGCTGACAGCTGGTCGTCGCGCACGAGACCCTCGATCGACGGCACCGCGGGCTTGTTCGGGTTGCGGATGACCAGACCCTGCGACGAGGTGAAGTCCAGCGTCGCCCCGGTCAGCAGCTCGATGTCCTTGGCCGGGATGATGACCTTGAGGCCGTCGTGGGTGCGGACCTCGTCCGTGAACGCAGCCTTGGTCGTGATCTCGAACGACAGGTCGTAGCGGAACTCTTCACCGGGATCGCTGACGATCTCCAACCGCAGGCCGAGTCGATCCGTCTCCGGCTCACCGTCGCGCATCGTGATGATCTGCTCGTGTGCGGCGGCGGTGATCGAGATGATCGCGTCGGTCTCTGCTGGCGCTGACAGGGGGCTCACGGCCAAAACGCTATCGCCACTCCTCGTACCGCGTCCCGGTTCAGCGGGAGGTTCCGCCGTCGCATTCGATCCGCTGTCCGGTCAGGTAGCCCGCGGCGTCGCTGCACAGCCAGAGCACGACGTTGGCGACGTCGAGCGGCTGGCAGACCCGTCCGAACGGCGAGTAGGCGTCGAGAGAACGCAGGTCGGACATCTCACGCCGGCCCGTCGTGGCCCGGGCAAGACGAACCCCCATGTCGGTCTCGACGAGGCCCGGGGCGACGATGTTGACGTGGATGCCGTTGCCCAGCTCCTCCTTGGCGAGGGTGTATGCCAGAGCTTCCTGGGCTGCCTTGGCCATCGTGTACGGCGCGCCGTTCGCGTTGACCCGCGACGTCGCCACCGAGGAGATCATCACGATGTCGCCGCGCTCGCGCTCGCGCATCGACGGCAGCACCAGACGGGACAGGTGGTGCGCACCGAACGCATGGGTCGCGACCACGCGCTCCATCTCGGCGGGGTCGGTGTCGGCCACCGACTGCCCGCGTGACGCGATCCCACCGTTGACGACGAGGATGTCGACGTGGCCGAAGTCGGCCAGCACGGCCTCGACCATGATCCGATCCGCCTCCGCGTCGTCGACCGACGCGGCGTACGCCGACGCCGTGCCGCCGAGCGAGCGGATGCCACGCACCGTGTCGTCGGCCGCCTCCTGATCACGGCGGTAGTTCACCGCCACCGCTGCTCCGTTGGCGGCGAGGAGTTCGGAGATGCTGCGCCCGATGCCACGGCCTCCGCCGGTCACCAGCGCGACACGACCATCGAGTTGACCCATGTGCGTACCCCCCAACATGCCGTGCATCGGCCGCGTCTATGCCAACCTTGCCAGATGGAAGAGGGCAGCCGGAAGGCGATCGTCGCAGCGTTCTTCGCCAACCTCGGCATCGCGGTCTCGAAGTTCGTCGGCTTCTTGATCACCGGTTCGGCCGGGCTGCTGGCCGAGGCTGCGCACTCGTTGGCCGACACCGGCAACCAGGCGTTGCTCATGCTCGGTGGCAAGCGCTCACAGCAGAAGCCCAACGGCCGCCACCAGTTCGGCTACGGCAACGAGCGCTACTTCTGGGCGTTCGTCGTGGCCCTCGTCCTGTTCAGCGGCGGTGGGTTGTTCGCGCTGTACGAAGGAACCCAGAAGCTGCTCCACCCGCACGAGGCGGACAGCATCGGCGTCGCGATCGGCATCCTGCTCGCAGCGGTCGCGCTCGAATCGTTCTCACTGATGACTGCAGTGCGCGAGGTCAACCACGTCAGGCCGGAGGGCATGTCCTACTGGCGGTTCGTTCGCACGGCCAAGCAGCCCGAGCTGCCGATCGTGCTGCTGGAAGACGTCGGCGCGGAGATCGGCCTGCTGTTCGCGCTCTTCGGACTGCTGATGACCCACCTCACGGGCAACGCCCGTTGGGACGCGGTCGGCTCGGTCGCGATCGGTCTGCTGTTGATGTTCATCGCGTCGATCCTGGCCGTACGGATGAAGGCGCTGCTGATCGGCGAGTCGGCGTCGACGTCCGATCAGGACGCGATCATCGCTGCGCTGACCGGGTCTGCCGAGGTCGAGCGGATCATCCACATCCGCA
The DNA here is from genome assembly GCA_025463425.1 of Ilumatobacteraceae bacterium. Taxonomy (GTDB): domain Bacteria; phylum Actinomycetota; class Acidimicrobiia; order Acidimicrobiales; family Ilumatobacteraceae; genus WLMZ01. The sequence continues at coordinate 2,238 of JAOBWQ010000657.1, forward strand.
CACTGTACTTCGGTCCGGACGAGCTGCTGGTGGCCGCCAAGCTCGGATTCGCTGCCGACCTCACGGTGGCCACACTCGCCCAGGCAGTCGACGCGGCGGAGGCGGCCGTGCGCGCAGCGGTGCCGACCGTCGACCTCATCTACATCGAGCCGGATCTCTACCGCGAGACCGTGTGAGCCCGCCGACTGCCGCGTCCACCGCGAGTCCAGCGGGCACGAGGAAGGTGGCAGGCGCCTCGGCAGTGGCGGTCACGATCCTCGTCTTCTCGTTCGCGTCGACGCTCGTCAAGCGCTCCGGCACGGCAGCCGAGCTGGTGGCGTTCTGGCGGATGGTCATCACCGCGCTCGTGTGGAACGGGATCGTGCTCGCCTCCGGACGACGGCCGTCGTGGCGCAACATCCGCCGCGCGGCCGTTCCGGGGGTGTTCTTCGGGCTCGACATCGCGTTCTTCTACCTCGGCGCGACGCACAACTCCGTCGCCAACGCAGAGATGATCGGCGCGATGACTCCGTTCATCGTCGTGCCGATCGGCGCCAGGTTCTTCGGCGAGCGGCTCGATCCGCGCGCGTTGTTCTTCGCGGTCTTCGCCTTCGGAGGCGTGGCGATGGTGCTGTTCGCTGCGCCGGCCACCGGCGACGCGTCGGTGCGCGGCTGCATCTTCGGCGCGATCGCGCTGTGCTGCTGGGCCGGGTACATCGCCGGCACGCGACGGGTGCGTGGCGAGATGGACGTGGCCAGCTACATGGCGGCCATGACGCCTGTCGCCACGATCGCCGTGCTGCCGTTGGCGTTGATCCACGGGCACCTGCTGACGATCTCGTCCCACGGGTGGATGTACATCGTGCTGCTGACGATGATGACGGGCGTCCTGGCCCACGGTCTGATGGTGCTGGCCCAGAGCACGATCCCGATCGGGACGATCGGCATCGCCCAGATCGCCCAGCCGGCGCTGGCCGCGCTGTGGTCCTTCCTGCTCCTCGACGAAACGCTGCGCACGTGGCAGGTGATCGGCATGCTCCTCGTGCTCACCGGTCTGCTCGGCTTCGTGCTGCTCAACCAGCGGTTCGGCCGGCGCGGCGCGACGATCAACGGTTCTCCGGCCGAACCGATCGCTGCGACGGCTGATTGAAGCGACGGCGATTGAGGCAAAGTCCGTTCGGGCGCTACGGTGTGACCACAACTCGTGGGGAGCTCGCAGGTACGGCGGGCTGAGAGGGCGCCCGCCGGCGCCGACCCTTCAAACCTGATCTGGGTAATGCCAGCGGAGGGAAGCGAACCGTGCCGTCTTGGGCCGTCATCATCACCGGTGGGTCACCACTCGTCGATGGCACGCGCGACCGCCTGCCCGGTGACGGACCACAGGACCGCTACGTGATCGCCGCCGACTCCGGCCTCGACCATGCCCTCGCCGCGGGGATCCGACCCGATCTCGTCGTCGGTGATCTCGATTCGGTCAGCGCCGCCGGAGTCGCGTGGGCGCGTGAAGCAGGAGTGCCGTTCGAGGTCCATCCCACGGACAAGGACCTGACCGACACCCAGATCGCGCTCGGCGCGGCGTGGTCGCGTCAGCTCGCCAACGTGCTCCTGGTCAGCGGCGGCGGCGACCGCCTCGACCACTCGATCAGCGCGCTGACGACGTTGGGCCACCCGTCGCTCGGCGACTGCCGCTCGGTTCTGGCGTTCTGGGGGACGGCTCTCGTCCACGTGCTCCACGCTCCCGGCTACTGGGAGATCGACATGGCCGAGGGCACCACCTTCTCGTTGCTGGCACTGCACGGCGAGTGCACCCGAGTCACGCTCGACGGGGCTCGGTGGCCACTCGCCGACGCGGTCATCGAACCGGCGTCGAGCCTCGGCGTGAGCAACGTGTCCGACGGGTCGACGCGCGTGTCGCTCGGCAGCGGCGTGCTGACCCTGATCGTGCCGCACCACCTCGTTCCCCCACCTCGACCCGCACCCACCGGAGCCCCAACATGAAGCGCATCTTCGCCGCGGCCCTCGCCGCATCACTCCTCACCGCCGCCTGCGGCAGCGACAAGCCATCGGTTGCGACCACGCCCTCTACGGGCTCGGCGGCCGCGCCCGGCTCGACGGGCGCACCGAGTGCCGATGCCGGGACCACGTTGACGATCGTCGCCTACGACTCCTTCGCCGTCGACCCGAAGGCGTTCGACAGCTTCACCGCGACCACAGGGATCAAGGTCAAGGTCGTCACCGCCGGCGATGCCGGGGCGATGCTGTCGAAGGCAGCGCTCACCGCCGGCAACCCGGAGGGCGACGTGATGTGGGGCGTCGACAACACCCTGCTGGCGCGAGCCCTCGGTTCGAAGGTGTTCGAGCCGTACACGTCGCCCCAGTTGCCGAACCTGGCTCCCGACGCGACGGCGTTGATCCCGGGGCACGAAGCCACACCGGTGGACGAAGGCGACGTGTGCATCAACTTCGACATCGCCTGGTTCGCGGCCCATCAGCTGGACGTCCCGAAGACGCTCGACCAGCTCACCGACCCGAAGTACAAGGACCTGCTGGTCGTCGAGAACCCCGCCACGTCGTCGACCGGACTCGCGTTCCTGCTCGCGACCGTCGCAAAGTTCGGGCAGGACGGTTGGCAGCAGTACTGGAAGGACCTGCGCGCGAACGGCGTCAAGGTGGTCGACGGATGGGAGGAGGCCTACGACGAGCAGTTCTCCGGTTCGAGCGGCGAGGGGCTGCGTCCGCTGGTGGTCAGCTACGGATCGAGCCCGCCGTTCGAGGTGATCGACGCCGACCCGAAGCCGGCGACCGCGCCCACGGGCGTGCTGAGCGCGAGCTGCTTCCACCAGGTCGAGTTCGCCGGGGTGCTGCGCGGCACCGAGCACGCCGAGGCAGCAGGCAAGTTGATCGACTTCCTGGTGTCGAAGGAGTTCCAGGACACGATGCCGCTGACCCTCTACGTGTACCCCGTGCGCAAAGACGCGGCCGTGCCGGAGGAGTTCACCCAGTACGCAGTGCGGCCGACCGGCCTCCCGACGGTGAGCCCGGCTGACATCGAGTCGCACGCGAAGGACTGGATCAACACCTGGACCGACATCACCATCCGGTGACGTGCTGTCGATGAGCGCCCGCGACCTCAACCGGCTGCCACGTTGGACGATCGCCGCGCTCGCCGCGCCGGCGATCGTTTTCGTCGGTCTGTTCTACGCCTGGCCGGTGGTCGCGTTGATCCATCGTGCCGTCACCGCCGAGGCATTCCGCACCGTCGTCCACGACGCCTCGCTGCGCCGTGTCCTGTGGTTCACCGCATGGCAGGCGGCGATCAGCACGGCCGCCACGGTCGTCGTCGGGCTCGTGCCGGCCTGGCTGCTGGCCCGGTACGAGTTCGTCGGCCGGCGCTGGCTCACGGCGTTGATCACCGTGCCGTTCGTGCTCCCCACGGTGGTGGTCGGCGCTGCGTTCTTGGCCCTGTTGCCGCGATCGCTCGACCAGAGCGTGGTGGCCATCCTCGTCGCGCACGTGTTCTTCAACGTCGCCGTGGTGGTCCGCGGCGTCGGTGGGCTGTGGAGCTTGCTGCCACCGGATCTGGTCGGCGCCGCACGCACGCTCGGAGCCAGCCCGTGGCGGGCGATGCGCGAGGTGACCCTCCCACTGCTGGCGCCGGCGATCGAAGCGTCGGCCAGTGTCGTCTTCCTGTTCTCGTTCACCTCGTTCGGTGTCGTCCGGATCCTCGGCGGACCGTCGCACCCCACGCTCGAGGTCGAGATCTGGCAACGCGCGACGCGGCTCGGCGATGTCGGCGTCGCCGCGATCGTGTCGATCATCCAGCTCGTCGTGCTCGGACTCGCCGTGCTGTGGTTCGCCCGCATCCAGTCGCGCCACCGCGCCGCGATCGGACTGCGTCCGGTGGCCAACCGCCGCGCCGCACGAGGTCGGATCGAACGGGCGACGGTGGCGACGCTCTCGGTCGCGATCGTGGTCGCCGTCGGAACACCGCTCGCGGCACTGTTCGAACGGAGCACGCGCACCAACGCCGGGCACTCGTTGGTGGCATGGCGCGCTGTGTTCGGCCGTCAGCAGCTGGCGTCGGCACGGCCGACTGCGGCGAGCTCGCTGGACCCACTCGGCTCGCTGTTCACCTCACTGCGATTCGCCGCTGTCGCCACCGCCGTCAGCGTCGTCATCGGCGGCTGCGCATCGCTGGCCATCGTTGCGATGAGTCGCACCGGTGGGCGCTCGCGACTCGGTCGCGCGCTGGACACGGGAATCATGCTGCCCCTCGGCACGAGCGCGGTGACGATCGGCTTCGGCGTGCTCGTCGGCTTCTCGGTCGCGCCGCTGGATTGGCGCGCGGCGCCGTTGCTGATCCCTCTCGGTCACGCACTGGTCGCGACTCCGTTCGTCGTGCGCGTGCTGCTGCCCACACTGCGCTCCATCGATCCGCGACTGCGCGACGCAGCGTCCACGATGGGCGCGTCGCCGTTGCGCGCGTGGCGAGAGATCGACATGCGCGTGATGGTGGCTCCGCTGCTGACCGGCGCCGGCTTCGCCGCGGCGATCTCGTTGGGCGAGTTCGGTGCAACGACGTTCCTCACCAGGCAGGGGCGCGCGACGCTTCCGATCGCGATCGAGCAGCTGCTCGCTCGGCCCGGCGCGGTGCTGCACGCCGAGGGCTACGTGCTGGCCACCGTCCTCGCGCTGTTGACGTTCGTGGTGATCGGTGCGTTCGAAGGCGTACGGAGCCTCGGTGATCGCAGTGGCTGAGCCAGCGGAGCCGGCCGCCGACGCGCCGACGATCCTCACGCTGCGCGGGATCTGCATCGGCTTCGGGTCGCGAACGGTGCTCGACGGCGTGTCGATGAGCGTGACGGAGGGCGAGATCGTCGCGCTGCTCGGTCCATCGGGGTCGGGCAAGAGCACCCTGCTCCGGATCATCGCCGGCCTCATCCGCGCGGATCGCGGCACGGTCGAGCTCGACGGCCGACCGATCGACGGCCTCCCGACGCACCGGCGGAACATCGGTCTGGTGTTCCAGGACGAACAGCTCTTCCCGCACCGCACGGTCGCGCAGAACATCGAGTTCGGGCTGCGGATGCAACGACGGCCAGGAGCCGAGCGGAGCCAGCGGGTCGCAGAGCTGCTCGCCCTCATCGGTCTGCCCGGCTTCGAGGGACGCCGAGTGACCGATCTGTCCGGCGGCGAAGCCAAGCGAGTTGCGCTGGCCCGCACCCTGGCACCGGCGCCGCGGATCGTCCTGCTCGACGAGCCGCTGACCGGTCTGGACCGAGAGCTGCACGATCAGCTCACGCTCGAGCTCGGCCGCCTGTTGCGCGAGTCGCGCACCACCGCCGTGCTCGTCACCCATGATCGCGACGAAGCCGCGACGATCGCCGGGCGGATCGTCAGGATGGAGGATCTGTGAGCTCGGCCAGCGCAGCCTGTCGCGAACGGAGCACGTCGAGATCGCTCCGGGCCTGAATGCGACGGGCCTCGTCGAGCGCGATCGAACCCCTCGGTTCCGGCTCGGCGATCGCCAACGCGGCGAGGCGCAGCCAGAGGACGGTCTGCTCGGCTTCCTCGTGTACATGACGGACGGCGGTGACGAACGCCCGCACTCGATCGACCGAGTCGGCGTCGAAGGCCGTGACGACGCACTCGACCGTGTCGCGTCCATCGATCAGACGCAACAAACCGCTGTCGACGATCCTGTCGACGTGCTCGACCAGCAACCGGCGCAGTTCGGCGAACTCGCGCTGCACGCTCTCCAGGGTCGCCGGCGGCACACCGGCACCGGTCCAATCGTCACCGGCGCGCGGAGCGCGTCCGACGGCGACTTCGACGTCGCACACGAACGCCGCGAGTTGATCGGCCATGCGCTCGCGCAGCAGCGTCGCGTGCTCGCGCATGTCGCTGCATCGCGGATCGAGCACAGGATCGCAGTGCCGGAGCACCGCGAGTCGATCGTCGAGCGTGACGAGCTGCTCGCGCAACTCCTGCTCGACGTCGGGCGGCAGCAGGTGAATGCGAGCGGCAACGACGGTTCGATCGCCGATCGACCGCAACAGCGCAGCACGAATGCGGATCCGATCAGCTCGACGCCGCCGTGCCTCGACGTACGAGCACACCTCGTCGGCGAGGCCCTCGATCGGATGTCCGAGGTGGATCTGACCGGGCCGGATCTCCATGACCATGCTCGTCAATACCCACGCGAACACGCCATCGAGACATCCGCTCGATGTCAGTTGACGGATGATCTAGTCTCTCT
>JAOBWQ010000666.1 GCA_025463425.1 Ilumatobacteraceae bacterium
ACTGGTCGATCAGCTCACCCATCACGTCCGACATCGACTCGTTGATGGCTCCGGTGTCGGCGTAGTAGAAGAGGCCCGAGGTGTACTGGGTCACGCCGTGGGTCAGCTCGTGGCCGACGACGTCGTCTCCCTTCGCATAGCCCTGGCCGTAGACCATCTGCTCGCCGTTCCAGAACGCGTTCTGATACGGGTGCAATGAGGAGCACGTGGTGCCGGACGGGCAGTATCGCACCGTCGACTTGATCGGCAGACCCTGCCCGTCGATGCTGTCGCGTCCGAACATGGTGCTGTAGAAGTCGTACGTCGCGCCGGCGTTGATGAACGCGGCTTGCGCGTCGGCGCTGCCACCTGCCGGGTTGGCCTCGCTCGTGACGACAGGGACGGTACACGTCTCACTGAGGTTGGGGTTGTTGACGTTGTCGCAGACGATCCGGTTCTTGGCCGCCTCCTGCTGGTTGAACTGGAGGGCGACGGTGCCGTTGGCGGCGTCGACCAGCACGAGCCGGTCGATGTCGCCGAGGGCGCTGCGGACGTCCATCCGCCACACCACCCGCGCACCGAGGGCGTCGGGTGCGCCGAGCAATGCCGGGTCGTAGACCCACAGCGCCGGAGCACTGACGGTGAGCGCAGCCGGGTCGGCACCTGATGCACGGCCGGTGACGGCCAGGGCAGTGGCAGCAGCCGAGTCCGCCGTGACCGAGCTGCCGATCGGGATGTCGAGCTGCGGCGACGCTTCGCCCGTGGCGGACAGCACTGCGCCCTCGTCGTCGACCTGCACGGCCACCTGGCCGGCCAACACCGGGAGGCCTTCGTAACGCTGCTGGAACCGGACGGCGTCGCCACCCTGACCGTCGAACACCGTGAGCTGGGTCAGATCCGTGGAGGCGTCGTCGACGCCGAACATCTGGCCGTAGTCGTCGACGAACTGGCGGGCTGCGTCGGATGCGTCGGCGGTGGACCCGTCGCCGTCAGCGGACGCTTGGAGCGGATGGTGCGCCGTCGACCCGATGAAGGTGACGTCTCCGGTGCCGGCTCGCACGGCGACGGTGGCCGTCCCCCCGGTGACCCGCTGCAGCCGCGCAGCCAGGGCGACGACCGCAGGCCGGGCGAGTGCGAGAGGGCTCGATGGCACCGCGAGCGTGGGTTGCGTGGCCGTCAGCGGACCGACGACGAGCGCGAGCAGGGCTGCCGAGGCCACTGTGCGACGCTGAGATCTCACCGTCCGACGTTAACAGAGCCCTTCTGCGAACGGTCCGCGTCCACAGCCGATTCGTGATCTCGAGCTCCTCCAGCGATCGTGCCGCCCCGGTACCATCGGCTCGATGTCCACCCTCGCGCCGCCGTCGCCCGAGGTCGCCCCGGAGGCGCGGCGCGGAGCCCTGTTGACCATGGCGCTGGCGGTGGCAGTCGGCAGCGTGTCGTTCACGATGATCAAGTTGGTCCTCCGCGACATCTCGCCCTTGGCGCTGGCGGCTGGTCGGGTCGTGTTCTCGGCGTCGGCGTTCTTGATGATCGTCATCGCCCAGCCGCAGCGGCGCCGCCCGATCGCTCGCGAAGACCGGGTACGGGTCCTGTTCTGCGGACTCGGCGGTTCGGCCGGCTTCCACCTGCTCTTCAGCTGGGGCCAGGATCACGTCTCGGTGGCCGTCGCCGCGGTCGTGCTGGCGACGATGCCGGCGATGGTGGCGCTGGGTGAGGTGATCTTCATGTCGCACCGCCTCTCGGCGCGTCAGATCGCCGGTTTGCTGCTGTCGTTGGTCGGCGTCGCGGTCATCTCGTTGCAGTCGAGCGGCGGCCGTTCGACGTTGCTCGGCATCCTCGCCGTGGCCGGGGCGACGGTGGTCTGGGCCGCGGTGACGATCACCACGCGCAGCCTCGCCGATCGGTACGACCCGTGGTGGTTGAACACCCCGGGCACGGTGCTCGGCGCTCTCGTCATGATCGCCCTCGCGCTTCCCCACGCACGCGAGTACGGCCACCTGGCGGGACCGTCCTGGGCATATTTGATCTGGCTCGGCATGGTCGGTTCGGCGTTCATCTACGCCGCCCTCGCTCACGCGATGAAGTCGTTGTCGGCCACCGTCACGTCCAGTCTGTCGACGTTGGTGACACCGGTCGGCGTGATCGTCGCCTGGATCGGGCTCGGCGAGCGACCGGGTCCGATCACCGTGGCGGGCGGCACGATCGCCGTGCTCGGCGTCGGGTTGGTCACCGGCCGCGCCTGATCAACGCTCTCTACGGCGCGACCCCAGCATCGTCCGGAGCCGCAAGTGCCTCGGCCAACAACGCGCGCTCGTGGTCGCCGAGCTCGATTGCACCGACTGCGGCGAGGCCGGCCGTGCTCATCTTGCGAGCTGTCTTGCGGATCACGTCGATGAGGTGATCGTGCTCCAACCGGGCCTCGACGTCGGCGAGCTGGGTTTCGAGGAACACGAGGCACGCGGCGTCCTCGACGACCTGGGTATCGGCGTCGGTGGCGAGGTGATCGCGCCGGATCAGCTCCTGCGTGCGGGCGATCGTCGCTGCGTCGTAGCCGGCGTCGGCGAGGATCGCCTCGACCTCGGTGGCGTGGCGGTGCTTCTGGTCGCGGCGCCAGCGCAGGTAGCCCGCCTTGCCCTCCGGATACGTCGTCCGGGGCACCTCCCAGCGGCGGAGGTGGTGGGCCCGTGCTGCCAGCAGCAGCGCCTCACCCGGATCGGCAACGAGGTGGGCGACCCATCCTGCTGCCAGGCGGCCGTGGGCGAGGGCCAACGGCTGCGTGGCACCGCGCACGGTGACGAGGTTGGGATCGGCGGCGTTGGCCGCGTCGATGGCCGCGACGGCGGTGTCGTACGGAGCGCTCAGACGGCGCATTCGGAGTCGCCGACCTCAGCCACGAAGGGGCCGGTTTCGTCGTAGTCCGCGTAGTACTCGGGGTGCTCGTCGGGGTGGGGGAAGTGGTCGAGGTCGCGCAGGCCGTCGGCCACTGCGTTGGCGCCGCCGACGCGGTCCATCCACGTGCGGAACGCCTCGCCGGCCGTGCGCTCGTCGTTGAACCGGCGGATCACCCGGGCGGCGGCGACGGGTGCGTTCTTGGCCGGCAGGCGCAGCGCCTTCTCGCCGAAGTTGATCTGCTCCTGGCCGACGTAGCCGCCGAGCAGCATCTGGTAGCCGGGAGCCGACTTGCCGTGCGCCCGGCGCTCTGCACCGAAGAAACCGATGTCGGCGATGTGGTGCTGGCCGCAGCTGTTCGTGCACCCGGAGATGTTGATCCGCACGCCGCCGACCTCGGAGAGGCCTTCGGCCTCGAGCTCTTCGCCGATGGCCTTGGCGAGGCCACGCGACTGGGTGACGGCGATGTTGCACGTGTCGGCGCCGGGGCAGGCGACGACGTCGCGGGCCAGTTCGGCGCCGGGACGGGCCATGCCGATGGCTTCGAGTCGCTCGAAGAGCACCGGCAGCTGGGCTTCGGTGAGGCCGCGGTAGACGACGTTCTGGCGGTTGCTCAGCCGCACGTCGGCGCCGAGCTCGCGCTGGATCGAGGCGAGCGCGCGGAACTGGTCGGAGGTGACGTCGCCGAGCGCTGCATACGCAACGGCGGAGACGGAGCCGTTGGCCCGCCCGTAGATGACGCTGGTGGCGACCCAACGCTGGTACGGGTCGCGTGGGGTCAGCGAAACATTGACACCCTGACCGACCGCCGTGGCAGCGACCGTTCCGGACACGCCAGCCGGCCGGTCACCGGCCTTGAGCACTTCCTCGGGAATGCCGCCGGGCCATGACGACGATGCCGGCAGGGTGTGGCGGACCTTGATCACCCGGCGGCGCACTTCGTCGATGCCGAGCTGGTCCACGACCCACTTCATCCGGGCGCGCAGCTTGTTGTCGCGGTTGCCGGTCTGCTCGAAGACGCGCAGCGCGGCTTCGATGGTGGGCAGGAGGTCTTCGCGGGCCGTGAAGTCCTCGAGGGCCAGCGCGGGGTGCGGCGTCGCGCCGAGCCCACCGGCGATGTAGATGCGGAACCCGGCCTCGGTGCTGCCGTCGTCGAGCGTGCGGGTGACGGCGATGACGCCGACATCGTTGAACATGGCCTGGCCGCAATCGGTGGAGCAACCGGAGAAGTTGACCTTGAACTTGCGCGGCAGGCGCTGACCCAGTGGGTTGCGCACGAAGTGGCGGAACGTCGCCTCGGCCCAGGCCGTGACATCGAGGTGCTCGTGCGGGCAGGCACCGGCGAGGTGGCAGGCCATCACGTTGCGGACGGTGTCGCCGCAGGCCTCGCGACTGGTGAGCCCGACGCCGGCGATGTGGCGCATGACCTCGGGCACCAGGGTCAGCTCGACGTAG
>JAOBWQ010000513.1 GCA_025463425.1 Ilumatobacteraceae bacterium
GAGCTCCTGGCTCGACACCCCCGCCTGACCGACGACGGCGATCACCTCATCGTCGACACCGACGGAGTGCACGCCGTCACCGATCCGTTCCACGACCCCGGCGGCCTCGTGGCCCAGGACGACCGGCGCAGGAATCGGCGACCGTCCATCGATTACATCGAGGTCGGGGTGGCAGATCCACGAAGCCAACACTCGCACGGTCACCTCCCCGGGATCCGGCGGGAGCAGCGATACCTCGTCGGCGATCAGGTTCGTGCCGTCCCAGATCGCGGCGCGAACGCCGCAGAACAGCTGCGCATCCATTCGATCACGTGAGCTGCCATTGGAGCTCGATGTGCTGTCCCAGGGTCAGCAACCCCGCCGCGACGATGTCGGTCCACACGAACGCCTGGACCATCGTCTCGGCGACTGCTCCAGGATCACCCGGCCGGAACACAGCGGCGACCCGGATGCGCCCGGCCAGCTCGCCGCCATCGACGCCGGCTTGACGAACTCGCGCACACGTCGCGTCGAATGTTGCTTCATCCGCGAGGCGAAGCCCGAAATGACACGACCGTTGCGGCTCGCGGTGCAAGCGATCGAGATACTCCGATCGCTCCGGTGCCCCCGTCGCCAACGCCTGCTCGAACGCCCATTGCTCCGGCGTCACCTCGGACGCGTACAGCACGTTGTTCGACCAGTCGGCACCGTCAGCGTCGATGAACGACGTGAACCACGTGCCGCCGCGATCGACCGGGCGACAGCCGAGCATCTCGAACAACCGCCTGGCAAGGTCGCGCTCCATCGGCCGATGCACGAGCTCGATGTGGTTGAGAGCGTGCGGTGCGGTCCCAGACATCCACCAGCACGCTAGTGAACGAGCGACCGGTGACCGAGTTGGAGTTGGAGTTGGCAGCCCAACGGTCGGACTGTCAGATCCGGGGTGTCAGAAGCCTGGCGAGTCGGGCGAGGTTGTCCCAGCCACGCCCGAGGGGCCGGGTGCCCAGCGCCTCCGGGACTGAGGGCGTGCGCCCGCGCGGCCGCGTCGAGCGAATGCCAAGCGCGCTACTGCACCGTCGAGAAGTCGGTCGGCCGCCAGAACTCGTTGCGGATGCTCGCGACGATCTTGTCGGGCGTCTCGCTCGCGACGCGGGCCGAGATCCAGTCCGGGTCCGCAACGAACGCGGGCCACTTCTCCTCGCGCTCGGCCAGCGATTCCCAGGCGAGCAGATAGTGCAGCACCTGGTTGTTCTCGCCGACTTCGACAGTCCAGAAGCCGGCCGTGCGGATGCCGTGCTTCTCCCAGAGGCCGAGCGTGGTCGTGCGGAAGCGGTCGAGCAGGGCCGGCAAGCGTCCGGGCAAGCACGTGTAGGCGCGGTACTCGTAGATCATTTGTCGGAGCGTAGCCCGGGCCGATTCCCCGACGATCGGCAAGGACCGGCGGTCGTGGCTGGGCTCTTCCATTGCTCGCCCGGAGCCAAAGGCGCTCGCGAAAGGACGCGAGATGTGCCGTTCTGCGCTCTTGTGACGTCGGCGATCGACTGGCATTCTGGGCGAATATTCTGTGCGCGCTGGAAATGGTTCGCCTCGGTCTCACCTTCCTGACGGCGGTTGGTCAGACAGCGACGATGTCGACGAGATGCTCGATCCCGATGAGATCCTCTGCGTTGCGGGTGTACAACCGGGCACCGTGTGCGTTGTGCTTCGTTCACGTGATGGCGCCGTTGACGTCAGCGAGGAGGTTGGTGGTCTGTTGGGTGTGGAAGCACACTGTGCCGGCCGCTGAGAGTTTGACGACGACCGCGTTGGGGATCGTCTCACCCGCGGTGTAGTTCAGGTTCGACGCGTTCGGTGCGGTGGTTCCGCATGGGTAGACGGTGAGGTAGCCGGCGGCTTCGGGGTCGGTGACGGTGACGTTCAACACGACCGCGGTCGAGTTCGCGGGGACACCGCCCCGTCCGGCCACCTGCAACACGATCTCTTGTCCAGCGGCGAGCTTGACGCCGGTGTGGAACTGGTTGTCGACCGTGGCGCCATCAGCACGGGTGTCCAGGATCCGCGCCGGGTCCAACGGCGTGTAACCGGTCGTGAACGCGCCGTTGACGTCGGCGAGCACGTTGGTGGTCTGCTGGGTGTGGAAGCACACCGTGCCGGCTGCGGACAGTTTCACGACGACAGCGTTGGGGATCGTTTCACCGGTGGTGTAGTTGAGGTTGGACGCATTGGGTGCGGTGGTCCCGCACGGGAACACGGTGAGATAGCCGGAGGCTTCCGGGTCGGTGACGGTGACGTTCAACACGACTGCCGTGGCGTTCGCGGGGACACCACCGCGGCCGGCGACCTGTAGTGCGATCTCTTGTCCAGCGGCGAGCTTGACGCCGGTGTGGAACTGGTTGTCGACCGTGGCGCCATCAACACGGGTGTCCAGGATCCGCGCCGGGTTCAACGCCGTGTACTGCAACCCCGGCGGCAAGGCAGGAGCGGCTGGTGTCAGCGCGGTCGAGGGGAGCGATGCCGGACTGGCTCCCTTGCTGTTGAGCGCACTGACGCGGAACCGAATGGCTTGTCCGGCGGTCAGGTTGTCGATCGTCTTCGTCGTCGCAGTCGTTGCGGTATCTGAGATCGTCCGGGTCCAGTGGAGGCCGTCATCGGTAGAGGTCTCGACGCGGTAACCCGTGACGGCCGCCCCTCCGTTGTCGGTTGGAGCCGTCCACGACAACGCGACCGACTGCACACCTGCTGTACCGGAGACGCCGACGGGGGCAGCGGGGGCAACCGGTGCGGGAACGACGAGCCCAGAAGTTCCGCCACCCAGCGAGATCGAGGCGAGGGCTGCCATCTCGCCAGGCTGGTCGCCGAGCTGCTGCATGTTCTCCTGGCCGAGCTCGCCGTACGTCCCGAAACCCCAGCACTTGATGCTGGCATCATCGAGCAAGGCACACGACTCGGTGAATCCGGTGGTGATCGCCGTCGCCGTCCTGCCGACACCGAGGTTGATCGCGGGGAGGAAATCGCCCATCTCGTTCGGTTGATCCCCGTACCGAGTGGTGGAGTTCTGTCCGCTCTGACCTTCGTTGTCGTTCCCCCAGCACTTGTCGGTGCCGTTGTCCAACAGCGCACACGTGAAGGTGCCACCGGCACTGACTGCGGTCGCGGCTCGGCCGGTGCCGAGAGCCACGGGCACGAGGTGATCACCCATCTCGTTCGGCTGGTCCCCGAGTGATGCCGTGGAGCCTTGCCCGAGCTCCCCCCTGGAGTTCTGCCCCCAGCACTTGAGGGTGGCGTTGTCCAACGACGCACACGTGTGATTGCCGCCCGCCGTGATCGCGATTGCGGTGCGGCCGGTGCCGAGGTCCACCGGCGGGAGGTGATCACCCATTTCGTTCGGCTGATCCCCGACCCACGCCGTCGAGCCCTGCCCGAGCTCACCATCGGTGTTGACCCCCCAACACTTGACCGTACCGTTGTCCAACAACGCGCACGTGTGGTTCGTCCCGGCGCTGATGGCAGTCGCGGTCCGGCCGGTGCCGAGGTCCACGGGCGGGAGGTGATCGCCCATCTCGTTCGACTGATCCCCGAGGATGGCGATCGAGCCCTGGCCAAGCTGCCCGAAGATGTTGTTGCCCCAACACTTCACGGACCCGTCGTCCAGCAGCGCACACGCATGGCTCGCGCCGGCGCTGATGGAGGTCGCCTTGCGACCCGTCCCGAGATCGATCGCGGGCAGGTGATCCCCCATCTCGTTGATCTGATCCCCGAGATCGGCGATCGATCCTTGTCCAAGCTCGCCCTCGGCGTTGTAGCCCCAGCATTTCACCGTGCCGTTGTCCAACAGCGCACAGGTGAAGTTGGAACCGGCACTGACCGCGGTCGCGGTGCGGCCGGTGCCGAGATCGACGGTCGGCAGATGAGCACCCATCTCCAAAGGGTTGTCGCCGAGGTTGTCCGTCGAGCCCTGCCCGAGCTCACCATCGCCGTTGTAGCCCCAACACTTGACGAAGCCGCCGGACAACACCGCGCACGTGTGATGGTTGCCGGCCGTGATCGCCGACGCCGCGCCTTGCCGGAGGCCGGGCTGGCCCTCGTTCGAGTCAGCGCGGACGGGGCCCGGCGAAGACACGATCACGGTGGGCAGCGCCACGACTGCCAAGGCGACGAGCAGACGACGAACCATGCTCGAAACAGTAGACCGCGCGTCGCAGCCACGATTCCGGCGCAGCGTGGGCGACCGCGGTCGAGACCTCAGGTGGAGCCGCATATCGGTGAGCAAGGGTCGGCGCAGTGAACTGCTCGGCCGCGCCGAAGATTGCACCGATGCGCCACTTACTCTTGGCCACGTACTCACGGACTCGGTCGACGGCCGGTTACCTCCTGACCCCGCACGCTTTGATGCAAACTGCAGCGACGAGCGGGGCACTGAAGCCGCCCGGATGCATCGACGCATCGGCGCCGATCTGTGCCCTGTTGGGGATTGCGTCGGCCGTCGTCTGCGCTGCTCGTTCGATGCGCTTGTTCCATCTCGCGTCATCTCCGACAGAATTCTGGGCGATAGTTCGGGGCCCCAGGCGGATCAGCCGTCTGTGTTGTAGGCGACCGTTGCTTGGCAGAAGCCGTTGGCACCGTTGGCGAAGTTGTCGAGCTCGAGGTGGTAGCTCACGCCAGTCGCGA
>JAOBWQ010000005.1 GCA_025463425.1 Ilumatobacteraceae bacterium
CCACGCCGCGATAGGCACAGTCCGCCGCCAGCGGGCACTCGTGGCAGCGAGGCGACAGAGGACGGCACAGGACCGCGCCGAGGTCCATCAGGCACTGGTTCCAGGCCCACACCTGCTCGCCCGGTACCGCGGCGTCGGCCGCGGCCTGCACCTCACGTGCGGTCAGCCGCCGCCCGGCGAAGCGGGCCAAGACCCGAGCGATGTTCGTGTCGACCACGGCGGCCTCGGACTCGAAGGCGAACGCCAGCAGCGCCCGCGCCGTGTACGGCCCGACGCCCGGCAGCGCCAGCAGGCCATCGAGCGTGGACGGGAACGCACCGAGGTCGACGACGCACTGCGCAGCTGCGTGCAGGTTGCGCGCCCGTCGGGGATAGCCGAGGCCCTGCCACAGCCGCAGCACATCACCGAGGGTCGCCGCAGCGCAGGCCCCCGGGGTCGGGTAGGCCTCCAGGAACGCGAACCAGCGCGGGATCACCCGCTCGACCTGGGTCTGTTGCAGCATCACCTCGCTGACGAGCACCGCCCACGGATCGCGGGTCTGTCTCCAGGGGAGGTCGCGGAGCTGCGCCAACCCCCAGGTCAGGACGCGGTGTGTGGCAGCTTCCTGCACCAGTACGCCTCGGTCTCGTACGGCACGTCGAACGGGTCGTCGAACCCGGCGATGACGGCGGCGACCTCGGCCAGGATCGGCTGCCGATCCTCGGGCGGCCGGATGCTGAGGTAGCTGCGCGATTCCATCTCGTCGAGCATCAGCTGCTTGGTCGTGCTGACCGTCATCGAGCCCGTGAGGAGGACCGGCACCGTGAACCATGGCTCGTTCTCGAACCGGGAGGTCCACCACTTCGTGCGATCCGGATGCGACTCCTTCGGGTCGTCGCGGTTCATGATCTCGTCGATCGCGGCGAGCCACGGGACGGTCTCGTCCTGAGAGTTCCACAGGGCAACGAGGTGGCCGCCGTCCGCGAGCACCCGCCAGATCTCCGGGTTGGCCTTGGCCTGGTCGAACCAGTGGTAGGCCTGTCCGACGGTCACGACGTCGATCGAGCCGTCCGTCAGTGGGATCGACTCGGCGTTCCCGGCCAGGCTGGTCGCGTCGGGGACGACGGCCTCCAGCTGGGCGCGCATCGCGTCCAGCGGTTCGACGGCCGTGACACTTCCGAATGCAAGCAGTTGGCGAGTGAGCTTTCCGGTGCCGGCTCCGAGGTCGAGGATGCGTGGCCGATCGATGCCGACCTCGGCGAAGACACGGTCGAGCAGATCCTGCGGATACCCAGGGCGGGCTCGCTCGTAGGCGGCAGCGGTGCTGGCGAACGACGCCGCGCGCTGGGCGTGGCGGGTCTCGTCGCTCATGCGTCCCAGGCGTGCTCGCCGTCGTACGGACGATCACGCGGCGGCGCGAACTCCCGCTTCCACACCAGCACTTTGCGACGGAAGTAGCAGACCTCCTTGCCGTCCTGGTTGAAGCCCTTCGTCTCCACGGTGACCACACCGCGGTCCGGCTTCGAGGACGACGGCTTGACCTCCAGTACCCGCGTCTCGGCGTGGATCGTGTCGCCGTGGAAGGTCGGGAACTTGTGCTGCAGCGTCTCGACCTCGAGGTTGGCGATCGCTGCACCGCTGACGTCGGGCACGCTCATCCCGAGCACGAGCGAGTAGACGAGGTTGCCCACCACGACGTTGCGCCCCTGCACGCTGTGCTCGGCGAACCAGTCGTTGGTGTGCAACGGATGGTGGTTCATCGTGATCATGCAGAACAGGTGGTCGTCGTACTCGGTGATGGTCTTGCCGGGCCAGTGCATGTAGATGTCGCCGACCGTGAAGTCCTCGAGGTGACGACCGAAGGGACGCTCGTAGGTGCTCATCGTGCTGACGCTACCGGCCCGTCACCTCGCGACGGAGGCGTCGGACGGCACCGCTCAGGTGTCGTCGTCGCCGTAGTCGTCGATCAGGTCGCTCGGGATGTCGAACATCTCCGGATGCTCGCGCGCCATCTCGATCGACTCGTCGCTCTTCGGCCGTCGTGGCGCGAACCGTTCATGGAACTCGAGCGGACCCTCGATCCGGTTGGTGGGATCGCTGGCGACGTCGCGCAACCGTTTCAACTCGTCGCGCCGTTCGATCCGCCACGGACCGATGCGGAGCGAGAGGTAGAGGAACCCGCCGAGCAGGATGGGGAAGAACAGCTGCGCGAACCGGTACGACGCGACACCCAGCGAGGCCGTGACACGGGTCAGGCCGAACCCGACGAGAGTCGGCACGTAGACACCTTCGACGATGCCGAGCCCGCCGGGGGTGATCGGCACCACGGCGGCGATGTTGGCGAGACCGAACGACACGATCAGACCGTCGAGGCTCAGCGAGCCGCCGTACGCGCGGAGGAACACCCAGAGTGCTGCGGCGTCGAGCAGCCAGTTCGCTGCAGCCCAGCCGACGACTCGGGTCAGCATCGCCCGATCGGAGATCAGGTCCTCGATCCGGCCGCCGATGTGGCGCACCGCGTCACCGGTGCGCTCTTCGTCCAGGCGGAGGTGGCGGGCGATCCAGCGCAGCACCTTCTCGGCGCGCACCTGGCCTTCCATCAGCCCGAAGACGATCGCCGCGGCGAGACCCATGATCAGCACGCCGGCGATGGCCGCCGTCACGTAGGCCTTGTTGACGCCGTTGAAGGGGATCGAGATGATCAGGCCGAACCAGAAGATGAGGTTGAGCACGACGGCCGAGCCCAGCCCGGCGGTGCCCAAGGCGAAGCCGGCGTCGGGCCCGGGGACGCCGGACACCGTCATCAGCCGGTACCCGAGCGCCGAGCTGGCTGCGCTGCCTCCGGGAACCACACTGCCGAGCGCCTTGGTGCTCATCTGGATCCGGAACAACCTCGACGACGACACGAGCGACCCCGACTCGCCGAGCGCGGCGCGGGTCAGCAACGAGTACGAGTACAGCGCAGCGATCTCCAGCGCGAGTCCGAGCAGCAACAGGAGCGGGTTCACCTGACGGAGCTCGTGACCGGCCTTGCGGAAGCCCGGGATCAACGGCAACACGAAGAGGTAGACGACGATCGCGAACGCGATCAGCTTGACGACGGAGCGGATCGGCTTGCGTGCGGGCTTGCCGGGAGCAGAGGATGGCTCGCCTGGCGGCTCGGGCGAACCGACCGCGCGGATGTCGCCCATGTCCTGTGCCACCCGTACTTGTTAGCACAGCACACCGAGAGCGGTCTGGGAGCCCGCCGTCAGGTCGGGAACGCGTTGATCAACCGATCGAGCTTCGGGAACAACGGCGCGCGGACGTCGGCCGGGATCTTGGCGAGGTGCACCACGACCAGGTCGCGCTCGGGCAGGACGATCACGTACTGGCCCTCGTAGCCGTGGGCGGCGAGGCTGCCGGGTTGGTCACGCCAGATCCACCAGTGCGCCCCGTACCCGAAGTGAGGCGGATCCTCGTCGACGGCCACCTCGGCGCGGGCGTAGTCCGCCCAACCCTCCGGCAGCAGGCGATGTCTGTCCCACACGCCGTCGCGGAGATACAGCAGGCCGAAGCGGGCGAAGTCGCGCGCTGTCGCGAACACGTACGACGACCCGACGAACGTGCCGGCTGCGTCGAACTTGGGTGCCGCCGTGGTCATCCCGATCGGGCCGAACAGCCTGGCGTCGAGCAGCTCGCGCATCGCCGGTTCGGTGGTGCCGGACGCGAGGTCGAAGCCGCTCGCGACGCACAGCGCGGCGAGCCGGCTGAGGATGTTCGTGGTGCCCGAGGAGTAGCTCCACACCGTGCCCGGCGGATGCAGCTGCTGGCTGGCGGCGTAGTGCGCGTGGTCGTCGACGCCGGCGCCGAACAGCATCTCGAGGCAGTGTGAGACCGGGACATCCGGCCCGGTGCCGCCGACGTAGTCCTCGTTGAACTCCAGACCGGACTTCATCGCCAGCAGGTCGCGCACGGTGATCGATGCCTTCTCCGTGCCGGCGAACTCGGGGACGAGCGGGCCGAGCGGCGCATCGATGTCGAGCAGCCCGTCGCCGACGAGCACGCCGATGACGGCTTGCGTCATGCTTTTCGCCATGCTCCACGAGATCAGCGTGGAGTCGCGATCGACGTCTGCGGCGTACCGTTCCGCCACGATCGCGCCTCGGTGCACCACCACGGTCGCCAGCGACACACCGAGCTCCGGCGGCGTGCCGAAGATGTCGGCGAGGGCCGTCTCGACCGCCTCTCGATCGACGTCAGCGGCCAGCTCCGCCTCCGGCCATTCGGCCGCCGGCCAGGGCACGCCCGCGGGTTGCGCAGGAAAGGGAACCATCCGAGGAACGTAGCCGACTCCGTCATCCCGATCCGCGCTGGCAAGCTGGTCCGATGGCAGCGAGTGAGGTATGGCTGGACACCGTCGAGACCTGGGTGGCGACGTTCGACGAGATCGCGCCGGGCGCGCTGGAAGGGCTCTACGTCGTCGGGTCGGCGGCGTTGTCCGACTGGCAACCCACCAGCGACGTCGACGTCGTCGCGATCACCGCCGAGCCGGCCGACGAGGATCTGGCGGGAACGCTGCTGACCGCCCACGCGGTCTTCACCGAACGTCATCCCCGCACCACGGTGGACGGGCCGTTCCTGGCGTGGGGCGACCTGGTCGTCGCCCCGCAGGGAGTCACCCGACCGTGGACCCTCGACGGATCCTTCCACCACGATGCCGAGTGCTTCGAGATCAACCCCGTCACCTGGCACACCCTCGCCACGTTCGGCGTGCGCGTTCGTGGTCCGAAGCTGGCCGACATCCCGATCCCCGACGATCGGGTCGATCGCGTCCGGTTCGTGGTCGACAACGCGATGTCGTACTGGCGCGGTGTACGCACCGAACTGCGCGGCGCGCTGAGCGAGCTGTCCGCCACCGACACGTTGCCCAGTTCGGTGCCGCAGTGGTGCCTGCTCGGCGCGTGCAGGATGCTCTACACGGCCACCACCGGCACGGTCACCTCGAAGTCCGGAGCCGGTCGCTGGGCCGCCGGCGTGCTCGACGAGGCCAACCGCGCCGTGTGCCGGGACGTGGTCGCGCTGCGTCAGCGCGCCGAGGAACCGGTCAGCCGAGATCTGCTCGCGCGCGCGGAACAGGCGATGGGCGACGCGCTGCGCCGGATCGCAGTGGTCGCCGACGAGCGCTGAGCGCGGCCCTGGGCCCAGGGCCACCCCGCCTCAGATCGTGTCGAGATCGATCCACTTGTGGGCCGTCGCCGGCGCGGGTGCTGTGGCGAGGCCCAGCACCTCGTCCACCGTCGTGGCCCGCTGGGCCAGCGCGGCATGGTCGGCGCGCACGAATCCGGCCGCGACGGCATTGGCGAACATCTCGATCAGCGGGGCGTAGAAGCGGTCGACGTCGAACAGCACGACGGGCTTGCGGATGAACCCGAGCTGGTTCCACGTCAGCACCTCGAGCAGTTCCTCGAACGTGCCGAACCCGCCGGCCAGCGCGATGAAGCCGTCGGCCAGTTCCGCCATGCGCGCCTTGCGGGTGTGCATCGTGTCGGACACCTCCAGCGACGTCAGGCCGGGATGAGCCAACTCGGCACGCACGAGGCTCTGCGGGATGACGCCGGCCACGTCGCCGCCGCCGGCCAAGACGGCGTCGGCCACGGCACCCATCAGCCCCAACCGGCCTCCGCCGTACACGAGTCCGATGCCACGGACGGCCATCTCTGCGCCGAGCGCCGTGGCCGCCTCCACGTACGCAGGCGAAGTGCCGACGTTGGTGCCGCAGTACACGCACAGACGGATCGTGGGCGATCGACCGTTGGCTCCTCGATCGTTGTCAGGCATGTTCCGAGTCTGGCAGCCGACTCCCGGGGCAGGGGCGCGGACGGCGAGCTGAGTTCCAGCCGCTCCCTACTCATCGGTAACCTTTGCGCCATGACGACTGTGGATCTGCAAGCGGCCAACGAAGTCATCGAGCTCGCCGAGAGTGTTGTCGGCAAGGCGATCCGCTTCCTGGCCGCGAACGGCGGGCCCGATGTGAACCAGGTCGTCGCCTACGACATCGCTCACGCGGCTTCCGCCGCCGCCACGGCACGGTCGTTGCTCGACTACGGGGCCAAAGGCGAGGTCGAAGGCCTGATCACGTGCGCGTACGCAGCCGACATGGTCCACGACCTGATCACCCGTCTGGCCGGACGTGAGCGGGCGTGGGGCATCGAGACCGCGCCGATGAAGGCGGCACATCCGTTCCTCGAGACGTACCGCGCTCCGGAGTTCCTCGCGTCGTTGGCAACGGCGGCCGGTCCACGACACCTGGCAGACGACTACGAGATGGTCCAGGACACGTTCCGCGCGTTCGCCGACAAGGTCATCGCGCCGCGCGCCGAGCACGTGCACCGCTACAACGAGGACGTGCCCGAGGAGATCATCAGTGGTCTTGCCGAGATGGGTGCGTTCGGGCTCAGCGTGCCGGCCGAGTACGGCGGCTTCAGCGAGGGCGGCGACGGCGAGTACATCGCGATCGTCGTGGCCACGGAGGAGCTGTCACGCGGTTCGCTGGGCATCGGCGGCTCGCTGATCACCCGCCCTGAGATCCTCACCCGGGCACTCGTCAAGGGTGGCACCGAGGCCCAGAAGCAGGAGTGGCTGCCCAAGCTGGCCACCGCTGAGGTCATGGCCGCCGTTGCCGTCACCGAGCCGGACTTCGGCAGCGATGTCGCCGGCGTCAAGGTCACGGCAACGGAGGCGGCCGGCCCGAACGGTGAGCCCGGATACGTCATCAACGGCGTCAAGACCTGGTGCACGTTCGCCGCCCGCGCCAACGTGCTGATGCTCCTCGCCCGCACCGACCCGGACTACAGCAAGACCCACCGCGGGTTGAGCGTGTTCATCGTGCCCAAGCCGCAGGGCGATGCGCACGGCTTCCAGTTCGGCCAGGACCAGCGTCCGGACGGCACCTCGGGCAAGATGGAGGGCCGCCCGATCGACACCATCGGCTACCGCGGCATGCACAGCTACGAGATCGCGCTCGAGAACTGGTGGGTGCCCGCCGAGAACCTGATCGGCGAGGACGCCGGCAAGGGCCGCGGCTTCTACTACCAGATGGAGGGTTTCGAGAACGGCCGTCTGCAGACGGCGGCGCGCGCCGTCGGCGTGATGCAGGCGTCGTACGAAGCGGCGCTCGACTACGCCAACAACCGCAAGGTGTTCGGCAACAACATCGTCGAGTACCAGCTGACCCAGGCCAAGCTCGGACGGATGGCTGTGCTGATCCAGGCGGGTCGGCAGTTCGCCTACCACGTCGCGACGCTGATGGGCAAAGGCGAGGGCACCACCGAGGCCAGCATGGTCAAGGCCTACGTGTGCAAGGCCGCCGAGTGGGTCAGCCGCGAGGCGATGCAGATCCACGGCGGCTTCGGCTACGCCGAGGAGTACACCGTCAGCCGCCTGTTCGTCGACGCCCGCGTGCTCAGCATCTTCGAGGGCGCCGACGAGACGTTGTGCCTCAAGGTCATCGCCCGCCGGCTGATCGAGTCGACTCGCGCGAGCTGATCCCGCAGGGACAGGTCAGTCGGCGTCGCAGCACCCGTCGTCGGTGCCGCGCAGGTGCTCGACGACGGCCTCCGCGATGCCGGCCAGGGCATCGAGCTGATCCGCGGACAACGCGTCGACGAACGCGCGACGCACGAACTCGACGTGGTTCGGAGCCGCGGCCTCGATCACGGCCCGGCCGTTCTCGGTGAGCGCGACGTGGGCGTGGCGGGCGTTGCCACAGGACTCCTTGGTGACCAACCCACGAGCATGCATGCGGGTGATCTGGTGGAACAGCCGGCTCTTCTCCCATTGCGTGGCAGCACCGAGCTCGACGGCGCGCATCCGCCCACCGTCGGCTTCGGAGAGGTGCACGAGCACTTCGTAGTCCGCCTCGGAGAGACCGGCTTCGCGCTGCAACTGCTGGGCGACGCGGCGCCGGACCTGGCCCTGCATCGTCATGAACCCGCGCCAGGCACGCGCCTCGCGTGCATCGAGCCAGTGGGCCGGCTCCTGTTGGACGGTGCTCATGTGCCCATTCTACAAGGATTTCTCCGATGAAGTTGACATATCAACTGATGTCCGCTATCTTGGTTGATACATCAACTGCTCGCCACCCGGAGAGCCTCCCCAGAAGAAGGACGTCATGACTGACACCACCACCGCAACCACCATCCCGGGCTACACCGCCGGCACCTGGACCATCGACGCAACCCACAGCGAGGTCGGCTTCTCGATCCGCCACATGATGGTCAGCAAGGTCCGCGGCAAGTTCACCAAGTTCGAAGGCGAGCTCGTCACCGGCGCCAACCCGCTCGACTCGTCCGTCACGGCCACGATCGAGCTCGGCTCGATCGACACCGGCAACACCGACCGCGACAACCACGTGCGCTCGGCCGACTTCTTCAACGTCGAAGCCCACCAGCTGATGACCTACAAGTCCACCGGCGTGCGCGCCAGCGGCGGCGACTTCATCCTCGACGGCGAGCTGACGCTTCGCGGCGTCACCAAGTCCGTGCCGCTCACGCTGGAGCTCGGCGGCTTCGGGCCGGACGCCTACGGCGGCACCCGCGCCGGGTTCACCGCGACCGGTGAGATCTCCCGCGGCGACTTCGGCGTCGACTTCAACGCAGCGCTCGAGACCGGCGGCGTGATCCTCGCCGACAAGGTCGCGATCAGCATGGAGATCGAAGCGGTCCTCAAGGCCTGATCCTTCTCCCAACTCGCCTGCACCCGATCACTGGGGACACTTCCGCTGGACAGTCCAGCGGATGTGTCCCCAGTGACGCGGTCGGTCTCAGGCGTTGGCAGGGACGAGGTCGTGCAGCGAGTGGATCCGGTGGAGGTCCACGCCGCTCTCGGTGTCCGCGTGGTCGTCGTACGGATCGAGGAGCACCGGCAGCAACCCGGCGGCGCGCGCCCCGCCGACGTCCATCGTCACCGAGTCGCCGATGAACGCGATTCGACCGCGATCGAACTCGGCGAACGCCGGCAGGGCGAAGTCGAAGATCCGCGGGTCGGGCTTGGCCACGCCCACGAGGTGGCTGTCGACGATGACCCGCATCGCCGTGAGCGGCCCGTCGCCGAGCTGGCAGACGGCGGAGCGTCGGAGGACCTCTTCGATCTGACCGCTGGCGTTCGAGACCACCCCCATCGGCATGCCGATCGACGCCAGAGCGCTGAGCGCGGTGATCGCCTCGGGGATGGCCCAGCGCCAGAGCAGCGCCGTGCGGGTCGCCTCGAGCACGCCCGCTGCGTAGTGCAGATCGTCCGGCGAGACGCCGATCGATTCGCAGTAGCCGAGGTTGTACTCGTGCCAGAACGTCTCGCCGCTGCCCGCCCACGACTTCACGGCCATGCCCCGGTAGTGCGCCCTGATGTGCGCCGCGAGCGATGGATCGCCGCCGTACGGGGCGAGCAGCGGCCCGATCACCGTCGGGTCGGGCAACAGCAGGATGCCGCCCGCGTCGAACAGGATCGCATCGAAGAGAGTCGTCAGCGGGGCGTGCGGTGGCGGGGAGGACGGCGTCACCCGAGCGAAGCTATCGACTGCGGGTCGGCCCGGTCGTGTGGCACAGCGGCGGAGGTCGATTGAGCTGGTCAACCGCCCAGAACTAGGCTGACCACGTGCGCAGTCCCCGTGATTTCTTCAAGCCCCTGGCCGTCGGCGCGCCGGAGCCGCTGCGCGAGATCCCGTTCCGCCCGAGCCGGGTCATCCACTTCTTCCCGCCGGCGAACGCGAAGATGGTCGCCAAGCTGCCCGACATCATCCCCACGGTCGACATCCTCCTCGGCAACCTCGAAGACGCGGTGCCGATGGCCGACAAGGAGGCCGCCCGCGCCGGTCTCGTCGAGGTCGGCAAGACCGTCGACATGGGCACGACGCAGCTGTGGACACGGGTCAACAGCCTCGACTCGCCATGGGGTCTCGACGACCTCACCACGCTCGTCACCGAGATCGGTGACAAGCTCGACGTGATCATGATCCCCAAGGTCGAGGGGGCCGAGGACATCCACTACGTCGACCGTCTGCTGGCCCAGCTCGAGGCCAAGGCGGGGCTCACCAAGCCGCTGCTCGTTCACGCGATCCTCGAGACGGCGCGTGGCATGGTGAACATCGAAGAGATCTGCGGCGCGTCGCCGCGCATGCAAGGACTGTCGCTCGGCCCGGCCGACCTGGCGGCCAATCGACGGATGAAGACCACCCGTGTCGGCGGTGGCCATCCGGACTACGTCGTGCGCGTCGACCCCGACGCGAACGACCCCGAAGCACCTCGGCAGACGTTCCAACAGGACCTGTGGCACTACACGATCGCGCGCATGGTCGACGCGTGCGCGATGCACGGGATCCTTCCCTTCTACGGTCCGTTCGGCGACATCAAGGACGTCGTCGCGTGCGAGGACCAGTTCCGCAACGCCTACCTCCTCGGCTGCGTCGGCGCATGGAGCCTCCACCCCGCACAGATCGAGATCGCCAAGCGGGTGTTCAGCCCGCGGCCCGCCGATGTCGCCCAGGCCCAGCGCGTCGTCGACGCGATGGGAGACGGCACGGGAGCGGTGATGCTCGACGGGAAGATGGAGGACGACGCCTCGGTCAAGCAGTGCAAGGTGGTCCTGCAGCTCGCCCACGACCTCGCCGAGCGCGATCCAGAGCTCGCCGCGGCGTACGGGTTCTGAGATGAGCGAGATCGACCTGTCGCTGCGCCCGCGCCGTTCGGTGCTGTACATGCCCGCCGCCAACGAGCGTGCGCTGGAGAAGGCCAAGACCCTGCCCGCCGACGCGATCATCTTCGATCTCGAGGACGCAGTGGCGCCCGACGCCAAGGCGGCGGCACGCGCGAACGCGGTCGCCGCTGCGTCCTCCGGTCAGTACGGCAACCGTGAGCTGACCATCCGCTGCAACGGCCTCGACACCGAGTGGGGCCGTGACGACCTCGCTGCAGCAGCGCTGTCCGGTGCGTCAGCCGTGGTGGTCCCCAAGGTCGGCTCGCTCGACACCGTCCACCAGGTGTCGGCGATCCTCGACACTGCCGGGGCTCCGGCGCGAATGACGGTCTGGGCGATGATCGAGACACCGACCGCGATCTTCGACGTGCGCGAGATCGCCCGTCATCGCCGGGTGTCGGTGCTCGTGATGGGCACCAACGACCTCGCCCGCGAGCTGCGCGCCGCGCTGGTGCCCGGCCGCCATCCGCTGGTGCCGCACCTCGCCATCGCACTCGCTGCGGCGCGCGAAGCCGGCAAGGTGATCCTCGACGGCGTGTACAACGACGTGAAGGACCTCGACGGGTTCCGCGCCGAGTGCGTGCAGGGCGCAGAGATGGGCTTCGACGGCAAGACCCTCATCCATCCCGGCCAGGTCGACATCGCCAACGAGGTCTGGGCTCCGTCGGACGACGAGGTCGCCCACGCTCGCCGGGTGATCGATGCCTTCGAGGAAGGCCTGCGCGAGGGTCGCGGCGTGGTGACGGTCGACGGTCGGATGATCGAGAACCTGCACGTCGTCAACGCCCGGCGGGCGATCGCCGTCGCCGACGCGATCGCGTCGATCAACGGCTGATCGCCCAGGCCGGCGTGTCAGACGAGTGCCGGCTCCAGCACGTCGTCGTTGCCGGCGGACGTCACCGGGCCGCGGCCGGGCTCGTACTCCGGCTCGGGCAGGCCGACGCCACCCTCGATGTCGAGGTTGGGGAGGATCTTGTCGAGCCAGCCGGGCAGCCACCAGTTCCAGTCACCGAGCAGCTTCATCGTTGCCGGCACCAGCACGATGCGGACGATGGTGGCGTCGATCAGGACGGCGAGGGCGAGGCCGACGCCGAACATCTTGATCGTCGGCTCGTCGCCGAGGATGAACGATCCGAACACGCAGATCATGATCAGCCCGGCGGACGTGATCACCCGAGCGGTTGCGGAGATGCCTTCGACCACTGCAGCCGTGGAGTCCATGCGGTGCAGGTACTCCTCACGGACGCGGGAGAGCAGGAACACCTCGT
>JAOBWQ010000019.1 GCA_025463425.1 Ilumatobacteraceae bacterium
ACGATGGCCACCCACCATCCGGCGCCGGCGAACATCGCCGCACCGGCGATCAGCAGCTGACCGAGCCGCTTGCGCAGGCGCGGCGGGCCGGCGATCAGGTAGGTGACGGCGAAGCCCGGCACCACGACGAACGCCTGCAGCATCTTGGTGAGGAACCCGAAGCCGATCAGCACGCCGACGGCGACGAGCCACCTGGTCGCGCCGCCTTCGATCGCCCGGGTCAGCGCGTAAGCGGCGGCGACGAGCAGCAGCACCAGCAGCGCGTCCGGGTTGTTGAACCGGAACATCAGCACCGCGACAGGCGTGAGCGCCATCACCGCGCCGGCGATCAGACCCGCTGCGGGACTGAACCAGCGTCGGATCGTTGCGTACAGCAGTCCGACGGTGGCCACGCCTTCGAGCGCCTGCGGGACGAGGATGCTCCACGAGTTGACGCCGAAGATGCGCGCGGCGATCTCCATGACCCACAGCGCCGCCGGCGGCTTGTCGACGGTGATGAAGTTCGATGCGTCGGACGATCCGAAGAAGAAGGCCTTCCAGCTCTTGGTGCCCGCCTGGACCGCCGCGGAGTAGAAGCTGTTCGCCCAGCCGGATGCACCGAGCCCCCACATGTACAGCACGCCGGTGGCGACGAGGAGTGCGAGGAGGCTCGGACGGACCCAGGCCGGGTCGTCCTGGCGACCGCGCACCAGACGCTGCACACGCGACCGCTCGTCGACAGCGAGCGTGCCGGCAGGCTGTGGTCCAGAGGGCTCGGTGCCGGGCGGGTCCACGTACGGCGGCTCGGCGATCGGCGGGGCGGAGATCGTGATGCTCATGGTCTCCGATGGTCGTCCGCAAAGCTCAGCGTTCGCTCCGAGCGGCCGGGAGATCCACTGGGAAATCGGACGTGCCGTAGGGTGCGAGGCATGGAGACCGGCCGCGCCAAACCGCTCGTTCTGACCGTCGACGACGAAGAGCACATCACCGAGCTGATCTCGATGGCGCTGGGTTTCAACGGCTTCGAGGTGCAGCGCGCGTCGACGGGTCGGGCCGCTTTGGCAGCCGTCGAAGCGCAGAAGCCGGACCTGATCCTGCTCGATGTCATGCTCCCGGACCTCGACGGGTTCGAGGTCGCCCGTCGGCTGCGCCAGGACCACCGCTCGGGCTCGGCTGTGCCGATCATCTTCCTGACCGCCAAGGACGCGACCGCCGACAAGGTCGAGGGTCTCCGCCTCGGCGTCGACGACTACGTGACCAAGCCGTTCTCGATCGAGGAGCTGATCGAGCGGGTCAAGGCCGTGCTCCGCCGTTCCAGTGGTGCCGTCGCCGGCGAGACCAAGCTCGTCTACCACGACCTCGTGCTCGACGAGGAGACCCGCGACGTGTGGCGCGGCGACCGGCTGATCGAGCTGACCGTCACCGAGTACAAGCTGCTCCGCTACCTGCTCGCCCACGCCCGCCAGGTGATGACCCGTGACCAGATCCTGGAGGCCGTGTGGGACTACACATTCGCCGGCAACGCCAGCGTGCTCGAGACCTACATCAGCTACCTCCGTCACAAGGTCGATGTCGAGGACCCGCCACTGATTCACACCGTGCGCGGCGTCGGCTACAGCCTGCGCCTCCCCGGCGGCCGCTGAGGGTTCGGCCCTTCGGCCGGAACCATGCAATGAAACGGGGGCGATGCTGCGGGGATTGCGGCTGCGGCGGCCACTTCCATCTTCGGCGAAAATGCACCGAGACACCGAATCGACCGAGTTCCGGGAGGCCTCGGTCGCCAACGTGACGACGCCAGCCTCCCAGAGTTCCAAAGACCGAGCGCATGGAGGCGGCCGTCGCAGCGGGCACCCGCCGCGGTGTCGCCCCCTTCGTTGCATGGGTTTCGACGCCTACGCAGCGGCCGGTTGGCGGTGCTTGAACAGGATCCGATCGAGGACGACGAACTGCACGAGCCAGACCACGCCGAACGCGGTGAGGCTGGCGATCTGGATGCTGATCGTTCGCTCGGTCGTCGACCAGTGCTCCGTCGCGTGCGACATCGCCGCGACGGCGAGCGTCGAGAGCCCGAGGCCGGCGGCAGAGATCGCTGCGAACGGCACCACCTCGCCCGACATCGAACGACGGCCCTGCTTGCCCCACACCCATCGGCGGTTGAGCTCGAACGACGGCACGGTGCCGACGATCGTGGCGATGACGTTCGCCCACACGGCCGACGTCGCTCGGGTGGCCACGAGTGTGGCGAGCACAACCTGGCTGACGACCGTCGAGACACCCGACACAGCTGCGTAGCGGAGCAGCTTGGCCCATTCGGTCCGGAGCAGTCGTCTCACTGCTGAGACCTGAAGACCCAGCGCTGCATGAGGCCGAACCGCACCAGCCGGACGACGATGTTGACCACCGTCAGCGTTGCGAGCGCGGTCAGGGTGCGGGTGGCACCGATCGCGGCCAGCACGGACAGGGTCGCGATCGTCGCTGCGAACGGCAGCACCGACACGACGAGCCCGCGTGCGAAGTGGCGGAGCCGGCGATCCGGTCCCGCGAGCGCGAACGTCAGCCGGCGGTTGGCAGCGTGGTTGGCCACGCTGCACACGGAGAGCGCGACGATCGCCGCGGCCATGTGGCCGAGCGGGCCCGCCAGCAGAACGAAGCCCAGCGCGAACACGGCCGACGAGACGACGCCGATCGATCCGAAGCGGACCAGTTGCTCGGCGAACGGACGCTGCCCCGGCACGGTGGCGGACGGCACGGCCACGGCAGTTGCATCGACGGCGACGGCATCGCAGCCGATGGACCCCGCCGGCAGCGCGGCGTCGTTGCGGGCGAAGCGCCGGATCATCCGCCACATCCCCGCGAGGTCACCGCGCGCCGTGGACACGACGTCGACCCGGCTGTCCGGATCGTCGATCCAGTCGACCGGCACCTCGTGGATGCGCAGGCCGTTGTGCTCCGCGAGGACCAGCAGCTCGGTGTCGAAGAACCAGCCCTGGTCGACCACCATCGGCAGCAGTTGCCGCACGGCGTCGGTGCGAACGGCCTTGAACCCGCACTGCGCGTCGGAGAAGCCGGCGTGGAGCGTGGCCCGCAGCAGCAGGTTGTAGGTCCGCGAGATCGCTTCGCGCTTCGGGCCGCGGGCCACCCGCGCCGTCGCCGCGAGGCGGGTACCGATGGCCACGTCGCTGTGCCCGGACACGAGCGGGGCGACGAGCGGCAGCAGTGCGGCCAGGTCGGTGCTGAGGTCGACGTCCATGTACGCGACGACCGGCGAGGCCGATGTCGACCACACCGCGCGGAGGGCACGGCCGCGGCCCTTGTCGGCGAGGTGCACGGCACGCACGCCGTCGAGGATCAACGCCAGCCGGCAGGCGATCGGCCAGGTGCGGTCGGCCGACGCGTTGTCGGCGATCGTGATCGTCCACGACAACGGGAAGTGCTGGGTGAGGTAGGCGTGCAGGGTGCGGATCGAGTCCTCGAGCCCGTCGGCCTCGTTGTGGACGGGGACGACGATCTCGACGATCGCGATCGGCCGATCGTCATGCGGGTCGTAGACCAGCAGCGGCTCGGGCTGCGTCGATGGGTCGAGCGGAAGTGCGATCGCGTGTGCCATGCGACGATCATCGGTGGATCAACTGGGCCGGGCCTCCGGCGATGCTGGGAGTTCGCTCTGAACGATCCGTTCGGCCGGCCGCTCCCGGGGCAGCTCCAGCGGCAGCTGGAACGTGAACACCGCTCCGTCGACCTCGCCGTCCGCACCCGTCGAGTTGGCGACGCTGACCGTGCCACCGTGCTCGTGGGCGATGCTCTCGACGATCGCAAGTCCGAGGCCGGAACCCTGGCCGACGCGCGCCGAGTCGGCCTGCCAGAAGCGGTCGAACGCGTGCTCAAGTGCCGTTGGGTCGAGCCCCTCGCCGTGATCGCGCACGGTGACCACCGCCGTTCGATCGACGAAGCACGCGGAGACCTCGATCGCGGTGCCGTCAGGTGTGTGCTTGACCGCGTTGGTGACGAGGTTCGATATCGCCTGACGCAGGTGGTTGCTGTCGCCGTTGATCACCACGGGTTCGGGCGCGATCAAGGAGACCCGACGCGCGGGCGCAACTGCGTGGGCGTCGCTGCACGCGTCGGCGCAGAGCACGGCGAGATCGACCGGGCCGGGTTCGGTCGGGCGGGGTTGGTCGAGCCGGGCGAGCATCAGCAGATCGTCGACGAGCACCTTCATCCGCGCCGACTCCTGCTCGATCCGGCGCATCACGATCGGGAGGTCGAGATCCGGATGATCGGCACCGAGGCGGAACAGCTCGGCGAAGCCCTGGATCGATGTCAGCGGTGTGCGCAGCTCGTGCGACGCGTCGGCCAGGAACTGGCGCAGGCGCAGCTCGGTCGCATCGCGCTCCTTGAAGGCGATCTCGAGCTCGCTGAGCATCGTGTTCAGGGCGAGGCCGAGCTGGCCGACCTCGCTGCGACCGTCGGACGGCTCGACTCGGTGGGAGAGGCCGCCGGCGGTGATCGTCCGCGTCGAGGTGGCCATCTGTTCGAGCGGGCGCAAGCCGCGGCGGAGGATGAACCACGAGCCCATCGCGAGGATCACCAGCAGCCCACCCGCGGCGGAACCCTCGATCAGGATGAGTCGCCGCAACGAATCGGTGACCTCCTTCGTCGGGATCGCGACCACGAGCAGGACGTCTGGCCGATCCGCCGAGTTCGGGCCGCCGCCGAGCGCTCGCGTCACCGACACCCGCCAGTCCCCGGAGCCCACCAGCGATCCGGTGGTCAACAGCCTGCCATTCGGACCTGGGTCGGTGATCACGTCCGGGAGGTCGGGCTTGGCGGGCTCGGGCGTGCTGGTGCTGAAGAAGAACTCGATCGGCTCGTTGGATGCATCGACGGCGACCGTGCCGTCGGACCCGATGAGCGCGGCGTAGGTGCCGTAGGGCGCGAAGTTGCCGCCGCGACTGCAGTCCGGACCGCCCAGATCAGCCTGGGAGAACAACTTGCACGCAGTCGAACTGAGCGAGTTGCGCAGCTGCAGATCGAGCCGCTGGTACTGCGTTCGCGAGTACAGCGCGTAGGTGGAAAAGCCGAAGATCGCCAGGCCGGTGAGCACGAGGATCACCAGCCCGACGACCAGTCGGAGCCGCAGCGTCATGAGGGGGAGGCTCGTCGCTGCGACAGATCTGTCATGAACGCTTTGCTATCACGCATCGCCACGGAGTTGGGCGACGATCTTGACCGCCTGGTTGATCGGGATGGCGAAGCCGATGTTCTCCGCAGTGACGCTGTCGGAGCTGGTCGCGCCGGCGGTGTTCATCCCGACGATCTTGCCCGAGGCGTCGACCAGGGGGCCGCCCGAGTTGCCGGAGCTGATCGCCGCATCGGTCTGGATCAGGTTGGTGAGGTGTCCGGCCTCGACGTCGATCGAGCGACCGAGGGCGGAGATGATCCCACGGGTCACGGAGACGCCGCCGTCGAGGTTCAGCGCGTTGCCGATCGCAATCGCATCATCGCCAACGGCGACCGCATCGGAGTTGCCGATCGCGGCCGGTGTGAGGCCGGTGACGCCCTCGACCTTGATCAGTGCGACGTCGTTGGTCGTGTCGGCGCCGATCAACGTCGCCTGCCGCGCCGTGGTCTCGCCGTGGAGGGTGACGGTGATCGACGTCGCATCGGCGACGACGTGCGCGTTGGTGAGGATCTCGCCGTCGGCCGTCAGGACGATGCCCGTCCCGGCGGCCTCGCCGGACTGCGAGCGCCCGAACTGGCCCTGGACCTCGATCGTGGTCTTGACGGTGACGACCGAGGGTTCGACCTTCTTCAACACCCTGGCGACGTCGAGCGTTGCGGGGGTGTAGGCGAGCGGCTGGGTCGCGGCGACCGTGCCGGCCGTCGGCGTGGAGGTGTCCCCGGCGAGGGTGGCCCCGGCGTAGCCGGCACCACCCCCGACGAGTGCTGCCGCAACCACAGCTGCCACCGCGACGCTCGGCCACCGACGCCGTGCGGGCGGAGGCATCGGTGACCGACCCTCGACATCGGAACGGCCAAGGGAGGAGCCTGGTCCGAGTGGTGGCAACTGTGATGTGGGCGGCGCCCAAGCCGGTCCCGCTGGCCACGGGGAGGCGGTCCAGCCAGCGGAACCGGCGTGATCCGCTGACGCGGAAGCCTGTTCGTCATTGTCGAAGTCGGGAGTGGAGTACGGGTTCATGACTTCTCCTGGGAGATGGAGAGGCGTCGCTGCGGCGTCTGGGGTGATGCGATCACTCTGCGCCGGCACCCTGGACAACTCCTCCGTCATTGCTGGGAGTTGCCTGGGAACCACTGCGATCGATCGACCACCGACCGAAGCGCAGGGAGAGGTAGACCAGTCCGCCGATCGGCAACGGCAAGAGCACGTGTCCGAACCGGTAGGCGGTCACCCCGAGGGTCGCGATCGATGTTGCCAGCCCGAAGCCGTGGAGCGTCGTGATGTACCCATACTCGACGATGCCGATGCCGCTGGGGCTGATCGGGATCGCGGCGAGGATGTTGCCGATCCCGTAGGACACGAGCAGCGCATCGATGCGCACCGTGCCGTCGAAGGCACGGACGAACACCCAGAGCGAGAGCGCGTCGATGGCCCAGTTGGCCAATGCCCAGCCGGCGACGCGCCGCAGCAGCGATCGGTTGCGGGTCAGCTCGCGCAGTCGCGCGCCGAGATCGGCGAGCACCGCCGTGGCCGTGTCCGTGTTGCGCCGCAACAGCCGAGCGAACCAGAGCACCGGGCGCTCGATGCGATGGTCGCCGCGGATCAGCGCCTTGGTGATGGCGACGACGATCAGGATGGTCAGCAACCCGACGAGGGCCGCGATGATCGACAACCCGTGCACGCCACGGATCGGGATCGAGATCACCAGTCCGATCCACAGGATCAGGTTGAGCGCAACGGTCGACACCATCGCAGCCGCGCCCAGCGCGAAGCCAGCCTGACGTCCGGGCACGCCCGACCGGGTCAGCAACCGGTAGCCCAGAGCCGGCCCCGCTGCGCCACCCGCGGGCAGGATGCCGCCGAACGCCCGCGTGCTGAGCTGGATCCGCAGCACCCGCCAGATCGACACCGGCGCGTCGACCCCGCCGAGAGCGGCGTAGGTGACGTTCGAGTAGGCGAACAACGCACAACCCTGCAGCGCGATGGCGACGAGCAGCAGGCCGACGTCGACGTCGTGGATGTCGCGGACGGCCTTGACGAAGTTGTTGGCAACGGGGCGGACGAAGACGATCGCGACGACCGCGAGCAGGATCAGCTTGAGCGTGATCCGCACGGGTCGGCTGAGACGCGGCATCCGATCAGTCTGGTCGGCCGGCGATCGCCGCCAACGACACGCCGAGTCGACCGAGCAACTCGTCGAGCGCTGCCAGCGGCAACCCGATGACGTTGCTGACGCTGCCCTCGACGCGTTCGACGAGCAGCGACCCCGCGCCCTGCAGTGCGTAGGCACCAGCCTTGCCGAACGGCTCACCGGTGGCGACGTACCAG
Organism: Ilumatobacteraceae bacterium; assembly: GCA_025463425.1. Taxonomy (GTDB): domain Bacteria; phylum Actinomycetota; class Acidimicrobiia; order Acidimicrobiales; family Ilumatobacteraceae; genus WLMZ01. The sequence goes on from JAOBWQ010000019.1 coordinate 7,487, forward strand.
TCGAGGTGGACATCGTCGATCTCCACCATCGTCACCCGCGTCGACGTCACCGCCGACTCGACCAGGTGTCCCCGCCGTACGGCGATCCCCGTGTGCACCGCGTGGGTCCTGCCGCTCAACAGGCGCAGCATCCGGCGCGCGTCCGAGGTGTCAACGGGCTTGGCGAGGATCACGCCGTCGACGTCGACCGTGGTGTCGGCTGCGATCACCACGGTGCCGTCGTCGCCTTCGAGCACCGCTGCCTTCTCGACCGCGAGTCGACGCACATAGGCGACCGGATCTTCGCCGGGCAGCTCGGTCTCGTCGATGTCGGACGGCTCGATCGTGAAGCGCACGCCCAGTTGTGCGAGCAGATCACTGCGGCGGGGCGATGCCGAGGCGAGCACGATCCGCAGCGGATCACCCACCGCTGAGGACCATCACGTGCGCATCGTCGGGCGGTGTGGCGTCGTCGAGATCGTCGAGGTACCCCTCCGGCAGCGCCACTCGGATCGGCCCGTTGGTGTGCCCCCGCCGGATCCGTTCGCCGCCGAGCACCACCGTCAGATCGGCGCCCAACCGATCGAGCAGCGCGGCGAGCAGGTCGTCGAGCTCGGCCAAAGAGTTGATCTGGCTCAACCGGCCACGGATATCGCCGCCGACGGGGTAGCCGGTGAGATACCACGAGGTGTGCTTGCGGAAGTCGCGCACCGCGTTGTCCTCGCCGAGCAGGCCGGCCATCAGCCGACAGTGGTCGGCCATCTGCTCGGCCACGAAGCCGAGCGGTGGCGACCCGGGGATCGGCTCACCGTTGAACGCCGCGACCAGCTGCCCGAAGAGCCAGGGCCGGCCGAGGCAGCCACGGCCGATGACGACGCCGTCGCAGCCGGTTGCGGCAACCATCGCGAGCGCGTCGGCGGCCTCCCAGATGTCGCCGTTGCCGAGCACAGGGATGCTGTGTACCGCTGCCTTGAGCTCGCCGATCGCGTTCCAGTTGGCCTCGCCGGCGTAGTGCTGCTGAGCGGTGCGGGCGTGCAGGGCGATCGCCGCGACGCCTTCGTCCTCGGCGATCTGACCGGTGCGCACGAACGTGAGCAGTTCGTCGTCGATGCCCATCCGGAACTTTGCCGTGACCGGGATGCCGTACGGTGCGGCGCCGGCGACGACGGCCTGCAGGATCGCCCGCAGCAGGTTCGGCTTGACCGGCACGGCTGCGCCGCCACCACGACGGGTCACCTTCGCGGCCGGGCAGCCGAAGTTGAGGTCGATGTGATCGACGCGATCCTCGGCCGCCAGCCGGCGCACGGCCTCGCCGATGATCACCGGGTCGCTGCCGTAGATCTGCAGGCTGCGGAACGGCTCGTCGGCACCGAACGTGGCCATCCGTCGGGTCTTGGCGTTGCCGTGCACCAGCGCGGTCGCCATCACCATCTCGTTGACGTAGACGAGGCCCGGGGCGAACCGGCGGCACATCGTGCGAAACGGTGCGTTGGTGACCCCGGCCATCGGCGCCAGCACCACCGGCGGCCAGACCTGGTGCGTCCCGAGCTGCAGCGGCGCCAAGGCGCCGGGCGCGGGCTGGGTCGGCACGGGCGCGTTCACGGCGAAAAGGCTACCTGCGCGAACCGCACCGCCAGCCCACCGTTGCTCGTCGCCAGCGTGGCGTCGAACTCGCGCTTGAACGCCGGGAGGCCCGAGGCGGGGGCGATCACGGCCAGCTTGGCGGCCGTGCCGAGCCCGGCGTAGAGCGCCTTGATGCCCTTCGCGGTCATCCGCTCGCCGTACGGAGGGTTGGTCACCACGGCCGCGTCCTTGGCAGCCGAGATCGCGTCGGCCACCGAGAAGGTGATGTCGTCGGACACGCCGGCGCGCTCCGCGTTGGCTCGCGCCACTTCGACCATGTCCGCGGACAGATCGCTGGCGTGGTGCGGCTTCTTCAGCGGCGGGCGCACGTCGGCCTCGGCGGCGGCGCGCAGCTTGGCGTTCTGGGCGGCGTCGACGGGCCGCCACTGCTCGAACGCGAACGCGCGGTTGCGACCGGCCGGGATCTTGCGGGCCATCTGCGCGGCCTCGACCATGAGCGTGCCGGCACCGCAACATGGATCCGTCAGCACACCCTTGTGGGCTGCCGCGCCACTCCATTGCAACAACGCCGCAGCCAGCGTCTCGCGCATCGGCGCGGCGCCGGCCTCGGTGCGCCAGCCGCGCTGGTACAGCGGATCTCCGGTGGCATCGAGGCTCACCGTGGCGACGTTGCGGGCGATGCGCACGTGCATCGTGTGCACTCCCCCCTCGTAGGCGAGCGCGGGGTCATAGGTGCGCCGCACGACTTCGCGCACGCGCTCTTCGATCGCATCCGTGTGGGTCAGGCGCGAGCCCGACGCCGAGACGTTGATGTTCAGCGCCGAGTGCCGCGGCAGCCACTCGTGCAGGGGGATGTCGCCCATGCCGGCCTTGAGGTCGCCGAACCCGCTGGCCTCGAACCGGCCGAGCCGCACCAGAACCCGCGTCGCCGTGCGCAGGTGGAGATGGGCGAGCATCAGCTGCGACCACGTCACCGAGCACGTCAGTCCGCCGATGCCGAGATCGATCACCTTCATGTCCAACTTGGCCAGCTCGCGCGCCGTCACCTCTTCGAGACCTGGTGCGGTGACGATGTAGATCTGGAGCCGACTCATGGTTCGTCGAGTGTACGACCGCCTGCGACCTACAGTCTCCGGGCGGTGCCCGACCGGTCGCCCCCGATGAGGAGGCATCCCGTGAGCCGTTTCAGATTCGCGCACATCGGCGTCGCCAGTGCGCTGGCCATCGCGGGCGTCACGGGCGTCGGACTGATCCGCGCCGTCGGTGCAGCCGGTGGAGGCACTGCCTCATCGTTCGTGCCGATCGTGCCCTGCCGCCTGGTCGACACCCGTGCCGGCACCGACAACGTCGGGCTGCGCAGCATGCCGATCGGTCCTGCCGAGTCCGTCGCGTTCGCGGTGTGGGGCGCCAACGGCAACTGCACAGTTCCGACGACCGCCACCGGCATCGCCACCAACGTCACCGCGGCCAACCCGACGGCCGCCAGCTACGTCACGGTCTTCCCCGCCGATGCCGTCCCACGCCCGACGGCGTCCAACCTCAACGTCGTCGCAGGGAGCCCGCCGACACCGAACCAGGTCACCGTCGGGCTCTCGGCGACGGGCTCGATCGGTGTCTACAACAACAGCGGCGCCCTCGACCTGATCGTCGACATCGTCGGTTACTACCAGCCGGCGGGAGCCGGCGCCACCGGACCGCAGGGAATTCAGGGGATCCAGGGGATCCAGGGCGCGTCGGGTGTCCCGCCGAACGCGACGCTGTCCCTCCCCGGCACGGCAGCCGTGCACACAGGCCTCATCAGCGGAGACATCACCGCGACCGGCAGCACCGGCTGCGTCGCGATGAACGGCAATGCGACAGCCGTCGCTGGAATTCCGCTGCCCTTCGGTGCGCAGATCACCGGGGTGACCGTGCAGTACGGCGACGCGTCGAACGCGGCGTCCGCCTCGTACTCGCTGAAGTCCACGGATCCAGGCGTCAGCGACTTCCTCGTCAGCAACGTCGTGCAGAGCATCGACTCGCACGTCCTCGGCTTCTTGCACTTCAGCACGGCCCTGCCGCCCGTCGCGCTGCACGTCGCCTACTTCCTCGACATCTCGACGACGGCTGGGGCGCAGCGCCAGCAGTTCTGTGGCGCGGCGATCACCTACACGATGCCGTGACAGCAGCTCAGTCCATCGAGAGGCGCAGGCCGGGGTAGGCACCGGCTTCGAGCGAGGTCGGGCCGTCGCTGCCGAGGCGATGCCATCCGGCGGCGGCGATCATCGCCGCGTTGTCGGTGCACATCGCCCGGCTCGGCACGAACGCTCGGATGCCGTCCTCGTCGCACGCCTCGACCCAGCGATCGCGCAGCAGCGAGTTGGCCGCCACTCCCCCGCCGAGGGCCAGCCCCTTGGCGCCGACCTGTCGGGCGGCGCGCCGTGCCTTGGCCACGAGCGAATCGACGATGGCCGTCTGGAACGACGCGGCAACGTCGGCCGTCGACACGTCCGGATGCTTGCGCACGTGGTTGATCACCGACGTCTTCACGCCACTGAAGCTGAAGTCGAGCGAGTCCGGGATGGCACGCGGGAACGCGATCGCCTCCGGGTCGCCGAACGCGGCCTCCCGGTCGATCGCCGGCCCACCTGGATAGCCGAGCCCGAGGAAGCGGGCCACCTTGTCGAACGCCTCGCCGGCGGCGTCGTCGATGGTCTCGCCGAGCAACCGGTAACGGCCAGGTCCGCTCATCTCGACCAACATCGTGTGCCCACCGGAGACGAGCAGCACGACGAGGGGGAACTCCAGATCGGGATCTTCGAGCAGTCCGGCGTAGAGATGGGCCTCGAGGTGGTTGACACCGACGAACGGAACGTCCCACACCAACGCCAGCGCCTTCGCGGCCGAGACACCGACGAGCAAAGCGCCGATCAATCCTGGCCCGAAGGTCGCTGCGATCGCGTCGATGCGCGTGTCGGCGATGCCGGCCTCCTCGATCGCGCGGGCGATCACCGGCACGATCAACTCGACGTGGGCGCGGCTGGCGATCTCCGGCACGACGCCCCCGAACGGCACGTGCTGCTCGATCGACGTCGCCACCACGCTGCTCAGCACATCGGAGCCACCCATCACGATCGATGCTGCCGTCTCGTCGCAGCTCGTCTCGATGCCCAGCACCACGGTCGATTCGTCAACGGTCACGGCCCTCATCGCCGGCCTCCCCGCGTCGTGCTCTCCGGCGACAGCTGCATCAGCCGCGCCGCGTACTCCGCGGTGTCGATGTTGTGGCACCACATCACGATCGCGTCCTCGACGTTCTCGTAGTAGCGCTGGCGGATCCCGGCCGGTTCGAATCCGAACTGGTGGTACAGGCCCTGCGCGGCGACGTTGGAGATGCGCACCTCGAGGGTCAGCCCGACGCAACGACGGCGCCGTCCCTCCCACGCCAACTCGGCCAGCAGCCGCCGACCGACACCCTCGCGCTGGCGCTTCGGATCGGCCGCGATGTTGGTGATGTGGCCTTCGTCGGCGACGATCATCATCCCCGCGTACCCGACCAGCTCACCGGCGCGATGGGCGCAGATGTAGTAGCGCTGACCCTGTCGCGCCATCTCGATCTCGTTGGTGAACACGTTGACCGACCATGGCTGCGGGTACACCTGTCGCTCGATGACCTGGATCGCGGTGAGGTCGCGTCGACGCATCGGCTCGACGACCAACCCGCGCGCCGGCGGCGTGCGGTTGAGGATCCGCGACAGAACGCTCATCGCACGCTCCAGTTGATCTGCGCATCAGGGGCCCGCAGGTACATCGGCTGGACATCGTCGGCGCGCAACGCCTCGAGATCGCTGCGGAGCACGCGTGCTCGGGCCAACGTCACCAGCGAGGCCACCGACGGATGGGCGAGGTCCGCCACCTCGACACCGATGTCGAGCTCGTCGCGGTAGCGGCACGCTCCGTCGCCGACCGCCAACACGTCCTGGCCACGGGCCATCACGTCTGCGTTGAAGTCCTCGATGCTGCCGACGCGCGGCTCGGTCACGCGCTGCACACCTCCGGGGGTCGGCAGGAAGAAGGCGTAGAAGACCTCGCCCTTGCGCGCATCGATCACGCCGGCGATCACCTTCGAGGTGTGTCGCAACGGGTGGGCGAGCAGATCGAGCGAGGAGACCCCCACGACGGGGACCTGCAATGCGTGGGCCATCGCCTTCGCCGAGGCGATGCCGACCCGCATCCCGGTGAACAACCCGGGACCGACGTCGACCCCGATCGCGGCGATCTCACCGATCGCGACCTGGGCGTGACGGCAGACGAACTCGATCGCCGGCGCGAGGGTCTCGGCGTGACGCCGCCCCTGAGCGATCTCGACCATGCCGAGCACACCGTCGTCGCCGCCCACGGCCACGCTGACGACCTGGGTCGCGGTCTCGATGCCGAGCGTGATCATCGGCTGTCGCCCGGCGCGATCCAGCGGTGCACTGCAGCCTCGAGGCGTTCCCAGCGCGGTGCCCACCGACGGTCATCGGACGTCAACGTGATCTCGCGGACGTCGACGTCGTCCTTGTCGACGCGCAGCTCGACGTGCAGATGCGGACCGAGGTCGACCACATCACCCCACTCGACCAGCATGATCGAGCGGTCGTCGAGGAGCTCGGGGAGGGCGAGATCGTCGACCTCGGCGGTGTGGTCGAGCCGGTAGAGGTCGACGTGGTGCAGGGTCGTCGAACCGGCCTGATAGGTGTGCACGAGGGTGTAGGTCGGTGAGGTCACCGGTTCGTGGATGCCCAGCTGCTTGGCGAAGCCCTGCGCGAATGCCGTCTTCCCGGCGCCCATCTGCCCGGCGAGCACGATCAGGTCACCCGGGCGCGCCAACCCGGCGATCGCTGCCGCAAGACCACGGGTGTGTTCGGGGGAAGTGGAGAGGAGCTCGATCATGAGGTTGGACGCAGACGGCGGTCGATCCGCTTGCTGATCCCGCAAACGATCTCGTAGCCAATTGTGCCAAGTCGCGCCGCCCACTCCTCCGCCCCGATCGCGTCGGAACCCGCGCTGCCGTGTTGGGCTCCGATCAACACGACCTCGTCGCCCACCGCGACCGGCAGGTCGCCGCAGTCGAGCATCAGCTGGTCCATCGTGACGACGCCCACGATCGGCACTCGCCGTCCGTGGAGCAGCACCTCACCACCGCTGTCGAACAACCGGCGGGGCACGCCGTCGGCATACCCGATAGGCACGGTCGCAACGACCGCATCATGCTCGAAGACGTGGCGCAGCCCGTAGCTGACACCCTCACCCGCGCGCACCGTCTTGACCAGGCTGACCCGAGCGTGCAGCGACAGCGTCGGGCGCAGCTCGCGGCAGAGGCGGCGGACATCAGGTCCTGGCTCGATGCCGTACATCGCGATGCCGAGCCGCACGAGGTCGCGTCGGGCGGCAGGCAGCGCGAGCGCGGCGGCCGAGTTCGCGGCGTGCACGACCGATGGTTCGTGGCCGGCGGTGCGCAGCGAAGCGAGGACTTCGTCGAACCGTTCGAGCTGCAGACCGTTGGACGGCGCGCTCGGCTCGTCGGCGACGGCGAGATGGGTGAACACCCCGGCGAGGTACAGGCTCGTGGACCCTGCGATCGCATCCGCCGCCGCCACGGCGTCGATGGGTTGCGCACCGGCGCGATGCATCCCCGTGTCGACCTTGAGGTGCACGCCCAGTCGGGGCCCACCGCCCCGCGCAGCATCGTCCAGCGCAGCGATGCCCGTCCGTGTGTAGACGGTCGGGGTCAGCGAGTGGGCGACGATCGCTGCCGCTTCCTCCGCCGGTTGCTCGCTGAGCAGCAGGATCGGCGCGGTGATGCCGGCGTCGCGCAGCGCGACGCCCTCCTGGGTGAGCGCGACGCACAGGCCGACCGCGCCCGCGTCGATCGCGGTCCGGGCCACGGCGACCGCGCCGTGGCCGTAGCCGTCGGCCTTCACCACCGCCCAGACGGCAGCGGGCGTTGCGTCGTCCGAGGCGAGCGTCCGCCGAATGACGTCGATGTTGTGCGCGATTGCGGCGAGGTCCACGTCGGCCCAGGCCCACCTCACGTGAGCGTGTCCAGGACCAGCGGGATCAGCGTGAGGAGATCGCTGGCGATCAACCCGCGGCGCACGCCGAGCCGGCCCGCACTGCCGTGCACCCATGCCCCGGCGGCGGCCGCCTCGAACGACGGGAGCCCCTGTGCCAACAGGGCACCGATGATCCCGGAGAGCACGTCGCCGGTGCCTGCGGTCGCCAGGCGGTCGTCGCCGGTGGTCACCACCAGGGTTCGTCCGCCGGGTTCGGCGATCACGCTGGCCGGTCCCTTCAGCAGCACGACGACGCGCAGATCTGCGGCGAGCTGACGAGCCGCCGCCAGTCGATCCGCACCCGGCTTGCTGCCGGACAGCAGCGCGAACTCGCCGTCGTGCGGGGTGAGCACCGTGGGCGCCCGTCGGTCACGCAGGATCGGCGCGACACCGTCCTTGTTCCACGCCAGTGCGAACAGACCATCGCCGTCGACGACCGTCGGCACCGCGGCCTGACGCAGCACGTCGCGCACGGCAGCGACGGTGGCGTCGGCGCGGCCGAGGCCCGGGCCGATCACCAGCGACTGGAACCGGTCGAGCCCGCCGAGCACCTCGCCGCTCCAGCCCGTCTCGGGCAGCTTCCGCTGCACGTACTCGTGCTCCCCCGGCGCCAGCGCTCCCGGCACCGACAGGTGCACCATCCCGGCACCCGTGCGTTGCGCAGCGCTTGCAGCGAAGTGCGCCGCGCCGGTCATCCCTGGCGCGCCGGCGACGATGCGCACCGCGGCCTGCCACTTGTGCGCGCTGGCGGCGCGCGGGCGCCACCAGTTCTCGACATCGGACCGGTCGACGAGATGTGCCTGCGACCGGCACGCGAGCCCGATGTCGGCAAGCTCGACATCGCCGGCCAGGGCCGCACCGGGGGCGAACAGCACGCCGGGTTTGAGCGCAGCCAGGACGATGGTGCGGTCGGCGCGCATCACCCCGGCCGGAGCGCGACCGGTGAGGCCGTCGACGCCGGAGGGGATGTCGACCGCCAGCACCTTGGCGCGCCCCGGGTTGGGCGCCACCCACTGGCCGCGGAACCCGGTGCCGAACGCAGCATCGATCACCAGATCGCAGTCGGGCACCACCTCGGGCACGTCGGCCGCCTCGATGACACGCACGCTGACGCCCTTGGCCGCGAGGCGGCGGGCTGCGACCCGGCCGTCCTTGCCGTTGTTCCCGGGCCCGGCAATGACAACGACACGCCGCCCGTATGCGCCACCGAGCATGCGCAGCGCCGTCCAAGCGACCGCGGAGCCGGCCCGCTCGATCAGCGTCTCCACCGCGACCGGGTTCCAGGAATCCGTCGTCGCAGCAGCGTCGATTGACCGCATCTCGTCCGGCGTCACGATCGGGAGCATCAGATCAGCGTAGCCAACGGCCTCGGTTGCGAGGATCGGCGTCGGGCCGCCGGGAAGAGGACCGTCGGCCCGTCACTCGGCGATCACGTAGGCGATCGCGATCAGATCACTGTGGGTCAACGAGAGGTGCCAACGGCTGACGCCCGCTGCTTCGGCGAGGACGGCTGCGGCTCCCGTCACGTTCAGCGACGGCACGCCGGAGGCGGCGCGGGACACCCAGACGTCGTGGAAGCCGAACGCGCCGAGGCCGACACCGAGCGCCTTCATCACCGCCTCACGTGCCGCGAACCGGGCCGCCAGCGAGGGCACGGGATCAGACTTCGGTGCGACGTAGGCCAGCTCCTCGGCTGTGAAGAGTCGCTCGCGCATCGTCGGCGTGCGCGTCAGCGACGTGCGGAACCGCTCGATCTCGACGGCATCGACGCCGATCCCGATCATCGCCCGGCGCCTCGTTCGGGCGGCGTCGTGGGATCAGGCACGCCAGTGGTCGGCCATCTCACTGATCGGCAGGATCAGCAGATCGGCGACGGTGACCTCGCTGAGCCGATCCTCGCGGAACCCACCCTCGGTCTCGGCCACCCAGTCGACGAGGCGGTCGTAGCGACGGTCGTAGCCCTGTAGGACGCCGCGCATCGTCGACGCGGGAAGGTGTTCGTGGAACCGGACGTGCAGGAGCGTGATCCCGGTGGTCTGGTTGGCCTTGACCTCCGGCACGAAGATCACCGTGCGGCCGTCACTGCGGCCCTGGGCGACGAGCACCTCGCGCTCTGCGGCGACGCGACGCTTGGTGCCGAGCAGCGAGCTGTTCCGCTCGACCCGAGACGGCACGTCGCGTGACAGGCCACCGCGATCGAGGATCGAGATCGTCGCATCGCCGGACTCGGGATCGCCTTCGATCCGGTAGCGGGTGAACCCGACGACGTCAGCCACGGCGGGGTCGAGGTCGGCCAGCACCTTCAGCGACTTGTACGACAGCCGGTCGCGGCCGACACCGGCGGTCAGCACCGCCTGCACGAGGTTGCGGTCGAGCACACCCTCGTCGTTGCGGCTGATGCCGACGGTCACGGTCTTGGCCTGGTGCTTGATCGCGTCGATCGGCCGGGTCAGCTCCTCGATCGCACGGGTCAGCGCAGCGGTGAGGTCGTCGATCAGCAGGCTCGGAGTGCCCAGCTTGCCCGTGTCGAACTGGTACGCCTCGAGGGGTTGCTGGCTCAGCGCGCTGCGCAGCATCGACGTCAGCCGGACGGCGGTCGAGGCTTCGAGCTGGCCGTCGTACAGGTTGCTGCGGAGGCCGATCATGAACCGCTCGGCGATCGGGCCGAGCTCAGCGGTCACGAGTCGGACGACTTCGTCGCCGACATCGGTGGCGCCGATGACCCGCTCGATCAGCTCGCGTGCTTCGCGCAGCGGGCGGGCGGACGCATCGATCGCCAACGCGGCTTCGTAACCGAACAGGTGCCCCACCATCGCGGAGAGGATGAAGGCCAGCGCGGGATCGACGGCTGGGACGCTCACGACGTGCGCGGCTGCGGAGAAGCGGGTCTCACCGACGGTCGCAACGACGATCGGCAATGCCTTGTGGGCACGGAAGATCGCGACCTCTTTGGCCACGTCGTCCGCGGTGCCGCCGACGAGTCCCGCCGCACACACGAGGATGAGCGGCTCGCACGAGAGGTCGATGTGCTTCTTGTCCTCGGTGAAGTCGCAGGCGATGCTCTTGTAGCAGAGCTCGCTGAGCTTGATCCGCACCTCTTGCGCAGCGACCGCGTTGACGCCGTTGCCGACGACGGTCCAGTAGCGGCGTTGCGGCGCGTACTTCTGCGCGGCCTCGCCGATGTGGTCGCGCAGCTCGAGCACCTCGCGCATCGCGTCGGGCATCTCGCGCAGTGAGGTGAGCAGCTCGTGCCGACGCTTGTCCGAGCCGAGGCCCGCCGCCTCACTGATCGCGCAGGCCAGCAGTGTTCCCGCAGCAACCTGCGCGTAGAACGCCTTCGTCGAGGCGACGCTCATCTCCACGTCGAGCCCGTCCGAGGTGTAGAGCACGCCGTCGGCCTTGTCGGTGAGATCGCTGTTCCGCCGGTTGACGATGCCGATCACCAGCGCGCCGCGGGCACGGACGAGGTCGACCGTGCGATTGGTGTCGGTGGTGGTGCCGCTCTGGCTGACGGCGATCACCAGCGTGTCGCTCATGTCGAGGCGCAGACCGAATCCACTCAGCTCGGTGGCCACGATCGGGTCGACGTCGAGGCCGCCTTCGACCAAGACGTCGAGCGTGGTCGCAACGCTGCGCCCGGCCACCGCAGCCGTGCCCTGACCGATGACGAGAACGCGGCGGATACCGCCGGTGCGCAGCCGGTCGACGATCTCGGCCGGCATCGCGCGGTCACCGACCGCAGCGCGCAGGAGGCCGCCGTGCTCGACGATCTTGCCCCGCAGCGTCTTGCGAAAGCTGTTCGGCGCCTCGCTGATCTCCTTCAGCAGGAAATGCGGCGACGCGCCCCGATCGATGTCTCGGGTCGTCACCTCGGCCGTCACCACTTCGTCCGCCGAGACCGGCAGCTCGGTGCCGTCGTAGGAGATCCGCCGGATGCCGGCCAGTTCCCCGGCGTGATCCATCGACAGCGCGAACACCTGACCGCGGCTCATCGGCTGGTCCGGATGGGCGGCCGCCTCGCCGTCCATGCGCACGTATTGGTTGGTCTCCTCGACCACGCCGTAGGGCTCGCTGGCGACGATGAACGTGTCCTCGGCGAGACCGACGTACAGCGCCTGGCCGCTGCCTCGCAAGGCGAGCAGGAGCTGGTCGGGATGCTGCGCCGATGCCGCCCCGATCGCGACGCTGCCCTCGAAGCTGGACACGGTGCGGCGGAAGGCCTAGGTGAGATCTCCGGCCGACACGCCCGACAACCTAGACACCATCGCCGGGATCACCTTCGCGTCCGTGGTGATCGGGCCGGCGATGCGCAGGTTGTACTCCACCTTGAGGTCGGCGTGGTTGTCGACGTCGCCGTTGAGCGCACCGACGACGTACGGCCCGCTGTCGTAGCTGGACTCCACTTCTTCGCTGTTCAGCGGATGGCAGTTGGCCTCGCTGATGATCCCGACGCTGGCCCAGCGGGTGTGGCCGAGCAGGGCCAGTCGTGCCGTCGGCGCCGAAAGGGCCAGCCGGAGCAGCGAGTCGGCGGCCATCGACTTGCGGAGGTTGCGGGTGTTGTCGCCCAGCTCGCCGATCTCGACGGCGGCCTTGTACACGAAGCTGATGCAGGCACCCGCGAAGCGAACCGATCCGTTGAGGAACAGCGGGTTGTCCTGACGCTCGCCCAGCAGCGCCTGCACGGCGGGGTCGTCGAGGGTCAGCCCGTGGTTCCACACGTAGAGGTGCACGCCGGCCGAGTCACGGCCGCGGACCTCCAGCCGGTCGAGCGCGGAGAGCGCCTGCTGCACGGCGAAGTAGCCGGCGATCGCTGCGTCGCCGGCATCGCGGCCGGCGAGATCGTCGACCGCGCGAGCCGCGCGGAGGCGATCGTTGCGGATGGCCCAGACGGCGTCGCGGAGCCCGACCAACGTCGCGTTGGCCTGCTCGACCGCGTCCGCGGTGAGCGCGGGGTTCAGCTCGAGGTCGGCTTCGGCCGTGGCGATCACGGCGTCGAGCTGATCCAACCGACTGGTCATCGAGGTGACGAGCTCGCGGCGACCGATCATGCACTGCACCCCGGCGACGCCGCGCAGCAGCTGGTCGACGTGGTGGGCTCGGACGGCGACGGCAGCGATGTCGGGCGCAGCGGCGAGGGCCGCATCGAGACCCGTCAACACTTCGTCGGCCGACGGCACGGCACGCGTCGACGGACGGCTGTGGATGGCAATGATCCCGCACATGTCGATCAGGTTACTTTGACGATCCACCGGCGGGGTTGCAGGGATTCGGCAAGAAGCACCGAGCCAACGACGTGGCCGTCGACCGTTCAACCGAAGCGAGCGCGCACCAGATCAGCCAGTCGACCGGCGATCTCCGCAGCGGACGCGTCGGTGGCCGCCTCGACCATCACCCGCACCAAGGGCTCCGTGCCGCTCGCGCGCACCAGCACTCGTCCCTCGTCCCCGAGCTCCTGCTCGGCAGCAGCGATCTCCGCAGCCAGTTCGTCGGCGATGCGCGGGTGACGATCGGCGAGGGCGACGTTGATCAGCACCTGCGGGTAGGTCGTCATCACTGTTCCGGCCAGATCGGCCAGCGGTGCGCCAGACCCCTGGACGCGCTGGAGCACCTTCAGGCCGGCCAGCAGCCCGTCGCCCGTCGTCGCGACGTGTCGATAGATGATGTGGCCGCTCTGTTCGCCACCGATCGCGAGGTCGCCCGAGTCGAGCGCTTCGAGCACGTAGCGATCCCCCACCGCGGTGGTCCGAACCGTGATGCCCGCGTCGCGCATCGCATGGTGGAACCCGAGGTTGCTCATCACCGTCACGACGACCGTGTTCGCCGTGAGTGCGCCCTCGCTGCGGAGCTGCAGCGCACCGAGCGCGATCAGCCGGTCGCCGTCGACGACGCGACCGGTGTTGTCGACGGCGATGAGACGATCGCCGTCACCGTCGAAGGCGAGCCCGGCGTCGGCCTGCTGCTCGACCACGACCGTCGCGACCGCGGCTGGGTACGTGGCTCCGCAGCGTGCGTTGATGTTGGTGCCGTCGGGCGTTGCGTTGATCACGGTGACGTCGGCACCCAGAGCACGGACGACGGCCGGTGCCGCCTCGCTCATCGCACCGTTGGCGCAGTCCAGCACGACTCGCAGGCCGGTCAGCATCCCCGCGGGGAACAGGCTGGTGATCTCGTCGACGTAGCGCCCGAGCTCGTCACGTCCGTCGGTGCTGACCGCGAGTTCGGTCGACGACCCCTCCGTCAGGGCATGCTCGAGCTCGACCTCGATCTGTCGTTCGATCTCGTCGGTCAGCTTGAGCCCGCCGACGGCGAAGATCTTCACGCCGTTGTCGCCGTAGGGGTTGTGTGAGGCCGTGATCATCGCCGCTGGCGCGCCGTGCCGCGCCGAGCACCGCGCCAGCGCCGGCGTCGGCAGCACACCGCAGTCGATGACCGACGCGCCACGCGCACACAACCCACGCACGAGCGCGTCGCGCAGGACCGGACCGGACTCGCGCGTGTCCCGACCGATCAGCCAGGTGCCGTTGCCCAGCACCCGCGCCGCGGCGATGCCGAGGGCAGTGACGTACTCAGTCGTCAGCTCGGTGAGCGCGACACCGCGCACACCATCCGTACCGAAGCGCAGCAAAGCAGCGCTCGAGGATCAACGCTTGGTGTACTGCGGAGCCTTACGGGCCTTCTTGAGGCCGTACTTCTTGCTCTCCTTGCGACGGCTGTCGCGAGTGAGCAGGCCGGCCTTCTTCAAGCCACCGCGCAGCTCGGGATCGATCTCGATCAACGAGCGGGCGATGCCCATGCGGAGTGCGCCGGCCTGGCCGCTGATGCCGCCACCGAAGATGGTGGCATCGACGTCGTAGGTCTCTTCCGTGCTCGTCAGGCGCAGCGGCTCACTGACGATCATTCGGGCCATCGCGGTCGGGAAGTAGTTCTCGAACGTGCGCCCGTTGACGGTGACGACGCCGGTGCCCGGACGCAGACGAACCCGAGCAACGGACTCCTTGCGACGGCCAGTGGTTTGGGTGAGCGGCTTGGTGCCCATGATTCACATACTCGATTCTTGATCCGACCGGCGACTCAACGGGCCTTGGCCGCGGAGAGATCCATGACAACAGGGGCTTGTGCGGAGTGCGGGTGCTCGGCACCGGCGTACACCTTCAACTTGGTGATCATCTGACGGCCGAGCGGGCCATGGGGCAGCATCCCGCGGATGCTGTCACGGACGGCCTCCTCGGGCTTGCGGCCGAGCAGGTTCGCGTACGTCTCGCTCTTGATGCCACCCGGGTAGCCGGTGTGGTGGTACATGTCCTTCTTGCCGGCCTTGTCGGACGTCAGCACGACCTTGGCGGCGTTGATGATGATCACGTGATCGCCACTGTCGATGTGCGGAGCGAAGGTGGTCTTGTGCTTGCCGCGCAGCACGCGAGCGGCTTCGGTGCACAGACGGCCGAGCACGAGGCCATCGGCATCGATGACGTGCCAGGCTCGAACGATCTCACTTGCTTTGGGTGTGTACGTCTTCATCAATCGAAACTTTCTACGGAAACGGCTCCGTCAGCGGCGCCGAGAAGCGGCTGCCACCGGGAACCCAACAAGGATAAGGGCGTCGCGCGCCAATCGACAATCAGAGCGTGGTGTTT
>JAOBWQ010000069.1 GCA_025463425.1 Ilumatobacteraceae bacterium
GCCGCGACGTCGGCCAGCGTGACGTTCTCGAGCACCCGCCGCAGGCTGGCCCTGACGGCCATCCAGACCGTGCGCAGCTCGGTGGCCGGGCCGCGGTACTCCAGCGTGGTCAGGCTGAGGTCGTGCACCTCGGCGAGTGGGCCGTCGATGGCCCGGAAGACGTCGGCCAGGGTGATCTGGTCAGCCGGCCGGCCGAGCGCGAAACCACCCTCGGGACCGCGCTGGCTCTGCACCAGCCGGGTCCGGCGAAGGTCGCCGAGGATGCCCAGCAGATAGCGGAGGGGCAGGTCCTGAGCTGCGGCGATCTGCTGCGCAGTGACCGGCGCGTCGGCGACGGCCATCTCCGACATCGCACGGATCGCGTAGTCCACCTTCGCTGAGATCCGCATCTCCCGAGTGTGTCAGAAACCGTGGTGGCCCAGCGCCACCACGAGCACGGTTCGGTCAGGATTCGTGATCGCTCGGTGTGTTGATGCAAACCATCAGTTGATACTGTGTGAATTCATGAAGAGGGGGCTCTCGTGACCAACGACAGCGACGCTGCCGCAGACATCGCCACCATCGCCGGTGCGCTGTTGCTCGACATCCGAGCCGCCGGCGGGCCGACCGACGGCCTCAAGGCGTCCGGCGACCGGGGCTCGCACGAGTTGATCATGGGGGAGCTGGCTCGGCGCTTCCCGCACGACGCGGTGCTCTCGGAGGAAGGCACGGATTCCGCGGCCCGTCTCGGCCGGCCACGGGTGTGGATCGTCGACCCGCTCGACGGCACCCGGGAGTTCTCCGAGCCGCCGCGCACGGACTGGGCGGTGCACGTCGCATTGGTGGTCGACGGCGTCCTCACCGTCGGCGCGGTCGCGCTCCCTGCGCAGGGCCGGACGCTGAGCACGGCGGGCGCGACGACGGCTCCCCTCCCCCAGCGGCCCGCCCACGACGGTGCCCCGCGTCTGGTCGTCAGCCGCACCCGGCCGACGGAGCACGCACGCGTGATCGCCGAGCAGCTGCACGCGGAGCTCGTGCCGATGGGGTCCGCCGGAGCGAAGGCGATGGCGGTCGTGCTCGGCGAAGCGGACATCTACGCCCACTCGGGCGGGCAGTACGAGTGGGACTCGGCGGCGCCGGTCGCGGTCGCCCAGGCCGCAGGTCTGCACGTCTCCCGGCTCGACGGCTCGCCGCTGATCTACAACCAACCCGATCCGTGGTTGCCGGACCTACTGATCTGCCGGCCCGACCTCGCTGTGTCGGTGATCGAGATCTGCCGGAGCATCGCATGACGCGCGCCCTGACCCACCTCGAGCGGCTGGAGGCGGAGAGCATCCACATCATGCGCGAGACCGTCTCGGAGTCGGAGCACCCGGTGATGCTGTACTCCGTCGGCAAGGACAGCGCGGTCATGCTGCACCTGGCGCGCAAGGCGTTCGCGCCGTCGGCGCCGCCGTTCCCGTTGCTGCACGTCGACACGACGTGGAAGTTCCGGGCGATGTACGAGCTGCGCGAGAAGATGGCCGCAGAGGCGGGGATGAACCTGCTCGTGTACCAGAACCCGGAGTGCGTCGAGCTGGGGATCAACCCGTTCGATCACGGTTCGGCGATGCACACCGACATGTGGAAGACCCAGGGCCTGAAGAAGGCGCTCGACGAGTACGGCTTCGACGCAGCGTTCGGCGGGGCTCGGCGTGACGAGGAGAAGTCGCGCGCGAAGGAGCGGATCGTGTCGTTGCGCTCAGCCCAGCACCGTTGGGATCCGAAGCAGCAGCGGCCCGAGCTGTGGCGCACGTACAACCTGCGCAAGGGCGTCGGCGAGTCCGTGCGCGTGTTCCCGATCTCGAACTGGACCGAGCTCGACGTGTGGCAGTACATCCACCGCGAGGCGATCCCGATCGTGCCCCTGTACTTCGCGGACGTGCGCCCTGTCGTCGATCGGGGCGGCACGTTGATCATGGTCGACGACGACCGGATGAGGCTCGAGCCGGGTGAGGTGCCGATGATGCGCAAGGTCCGCTTCCGCACCCTCGGCTGCTACCCGCTGTCCGGCGCGGTCGAGAGCGAGGCGGACACGTTGCCGGGGATCATCCAGGAGATGTTGCTGACCACGACATCGGAGCGGCAGGGGCGGATGATCGACTTCGACTCGTCGGCGTCGATGGAGAAGAAGAAGCAGGACGGGTACTTCTGATGTCGAACGTGCACGAAGATCTGATGGTGACCGACATCGAGGCCTACCTCGATGCCCACGAGCACAAGAGCCTGTTGCGGTTCATCACGTGCGGCAGCGTCGACGACGGCAAGAGCACCCTGATCGGCCGGCTGCTGTACGAGACCCACCTCGTGTTCGAGGACCACATGGCGGCGCTGGAAGCGGACTCGAAGAAGTTCGGCACCCAGGGCGCTGAGCTCGACTTCGCGCTGCTGTTGGACGGCCTGGCGTCCGAGCGCGAGCAGGGCATCACGATCGACGTCGCGTACCGCTACTTCTCCACCGAGAAGCGCAAGTTCATCATCGCCGACACCCCGGGGCACGAGCAGTACACGCGCAACATGGTCACCGGGGCCTCGAACGCCGACGCGGCGGTGATCCTCGTCGACGCCCGCAAGGGCGTCTTGACCCAGACTCGGCGGCACAGCCACGTCGTCTCGCTCCTGGGCATCCGGCACGTGGTCTTCGCCGTCAACAAGATGGACCTGGTGGGCTTCGACGAGCCCGCGTACCGCGCCATCGAGGCGTCCTGTCGCGCGCTGGCGCGCCCGCTCGAGATCGCCGATCCGGTGTGCATCCCGGTCTCGGCGCTACGCGGCGACAACGTCCTCGTCGCGGGCGATCAGATGCCGTGGTACGACGGCCCGACGCTGATGCGCCACCTCGCGGACGTCGAGGTCGACGAGGAGCGGATGCAGGCGGCGCCGTTCCGCTTCCCCGTTCAGTGGGTGAACCGGCCCGATCTGGACTTCCGCGGCTTCGCGGGCACGGTCGTCGGGGGCGCGGTGCGCCCGGGGGACCGCGTGGTCGTGCTTCCCAGCCGCCGGGCGAGCACCGTCGCGCGGGTCGTCTCCTACGAAGGCGACCTGGAGCTCGCCGTCGCCGGGCAGGCGGTGACGCTCGTGCTCGCCGACGAACTGGACGTCAGCCGCGGCGACGTGATCGCGCACGCCGACTCCCCGCCGGCGGTCAACGATGCCTTGCAGGCGACCGTGGTGTGGATGGCCGACGCGCCGCTGCTGCCCGGCCGTGACTATCTGCTGCGGATCGGGACCCGGACCGTGCAGGCCACGGCGACCCCGCTCAAGCACAAGCTCGACGTCGAGACGTTCGACCACGTCCCCGCCCGCAAGCTCGAGCTCAACGAGATCGGCGTCCTGAACTTCGAGCTCGCCCAGGCCGTGCCCTGGGACGCCTACACCGACAACCGCGACACGGGCGGCTTCATCCTCATCGACCGGCTGACCAACGGGACGGTCGGGGCCGGCCTGGTCCGCTTCGCGTTGCGCCGGTCCGACAACGTCCACTGGCAGGTGCTCGACGTGGATCGCCGCGCGCGCGCCGCCGCGCTCTCCCAGCAGCCCTGTCTCGTCTGGTTCACCGGGCTCTCGGGCGCGGGCAAGTCGGCGATCGCCAACCTGGTCGAGCGGCGGCTGCACGCCGACGGGCAGCACACGTACCTGCTCGACGGCGACAACCTGCGTCACGGCCTCAACAAGGACCTCGGCTTCACCGCCGCCGACCGCGTGGAGAACATCCGCCGCGTTGCCGAGGTGGGCCGGCTGATGGTCGACGCCGGGCTGATCGTGCTCGCATCCTTCATCTCGCCGTTCCGCGCCGAACGCCGGATGGCGCGCGAGCTGCTCGGTGAGGACGCGTTCCTCGAGGTCTTCGTCGACACCCCGCAGCCCATCTGCGAGGCCCGCGACGTGAAGCAGCTCTACGCCAAGGCGCGCCGCGGCGAGATCAAGAACTTCACCGGGAT
>JAOBWQ010000078.1 GCA_025463425.1 Ilumatobacteraceae bacterium
AAGGACGTGCTCGCCAAGTGCTACGGCGGCGACATCACCCGTAAGCGCAAGCTGCTCGAGAAGCAGAAGGAAGGCAAGAAGAAGATGAAGTCGATCGGCCGGGTGGAGATCCCCGGGGATGTCTTCATCGCGGCCCTCCGCCTCGACGACTGACACGAGCGCCGACGATGGCCTCCTCTCGCTCGATCCTCTGGTTCCGGCGCGACCTGCGCGTCGCCGACCATCCAGCTGCTGTGCACGCCGGACGCGACGGTCGCGAGGTCGTGCCCGTGTTCGTGCTCGACCCTGCCCTCGTCCGGCCGAGCGGCGCGGTGCGGTTGGCGTTCATGTACCGGTCCCTCCGGTCGTTGAACGAATCGCTCGGTGGCAAGCTCGTCGTCCGCCACGGGCAGCCGGACGCGGTGATCGCGAAGCTCGCCGCGGATGCTCACGCCGACGAGGTCGTCGTCACCCGCGACCACGGCCCATACGGTCACCGCCGCGACGCCGCGGTGGCCGAGCGGCTGCGATCGCTCGAGATCGCCTTCGTCGGCAAGGGTTCTCCGTACGCGGTGGCACCCGGCACCGTCGTCAAGGACGACGGCAACCCGTACGCGGTGTTCACGCCGTTCTTCCGTGCGTGGTCGACCCGGCCCCACCCCGATCCGCTCGATGTCGCCGACATCGACTGGATTCGCCCGAGGATCGACCACGACTCGATCCCCGCCGATCCCGACGTCGGCTGCGCGCTTCCTGACGCCAGCGAGCACGCCGCGCACGAGCTGTGGGACACGTTCCTCCGCGAGGGGATCGACAGGTACACCTCACGCCGCAACGCGCCCGCGGAATCCGGCACGAGCCGGCTGAGCCCCTACTTGCGTTGGGGTCAGCTCCATCCTCGCCAGCTGCTCGCTGATCTCGGCGACGCTGCTGGGCCGAGCACGTTCCGCAAGGAGCTCGCCTGGCGCGAGTTCTACGCCGACGTCCTCCATCACCACCCCGAGAGCGCTCGCGAGAACCTGCAGCGCAAGATGGACCAGTTGCCGCTCGACACCGATGCCACCGCCCGACGTCGGTTCGATCGTTGGGCAACGGGCACCACCGGATATCCGATCGTCGACGCGGGGATGCGGCAGCTGCTGGCCACCGGCTGGATGCACAACAGGGTGCGGATGATCACCGCCAGCTTCCTCGTCAAGGACCTCCACCTGCCGTGGCAGTGGGGTGCGCGCCACTTCATGCAGCGCCTCGTCGACGGCGACCTCGCCTCGAACCAGCACGGCTGGCAGTGGGTCGCAGGCACGGGCACGGACGCGGCGCCGTTCTTCCGGGTGTTCAACCCGACGCTGCAGAGCGCGAAGTTCGACCCTGACGGCAGCTACATCCGGCAGTGGGTGCCGGAGCTCGCGGACGCCGACGTGGACACGATCCATCAGCCGCAGGCTCCCATCGTCGACCACGCCGTGGAGCGTGCCGACGCATTGAGGCGCTATCGAGCGGTGACCGGCAGATAACCTGTGCCGGGCAATGCTCGATGACCGCAAGACCGCAATCCTCAGCGCCGTGGTGCAGGAGTACATCACCACCGCGCAGCCCGTCGGCTCCACCCACATCGCCGACGCGCCCGGGGTGCACGTCTCCCCGGCAACGGTGCGCAACGAGATGGCGTCGCTGGAGCAAGAGGGCTACCTGGTCCAGCCGCACACGTCGGCCGGCCGGATCCCCACCGACAAGGGCTACCGGTTCTTCGTCGATCACCTGACACCGTCGGATCGGCTCGACGCGAACGCCACCCAGCAGGTCGGTGAGTTCTTCGGCCGGGCCCACGGACGCCTGGAGGAGTTGCTGTCGCAGACCACCGATCTGCTCGCCCACCTCACCCGATACGCCGCAGTCGTCGTCGGCCCGCAGGCGCAGACCGCTGTCGTGCGATCGATCCAGGTCGTCGGCTTGTCGCTGCGGATGGCCACCGTCGTCGCGGTGCTGTCCAACGGTCACGTCGAGAACCAGACCATCGAGCTCGGTTCGGACCTCGACGACATCCAACTCGCCACCGCCAGCCAGCAGCTCCAAGCCGCGGTCGTCGGCAAGCCGTTGGGGTCGGTTGCCACCACGCCGCTGCTGCCGGGAAACGAGCCGATCGACCAACTGTGCCGGCAGGCGCTCGGCGCTCTGCAGCGGTCGCAGAACGTGGCGCCTGTCTACGTCGGAGGAGCCGCGTCGGTTGCCAATGCGTTCGATGCCGTCGATATCGTCCGGTCCGTGCTCACCACGCTTGAACAGCAGTACGTCGTCGTGTCCCTGGTGCGCGATGTGATCGACCGCGGGCTCACCGTCGCGATCGGTGCCGAGCACGGCCTCGAGCCGCTGGTGTCCTGCTCGGTGGTCGTCAAGTCCGTCACGGTGGAGGGCGAGCGGCTCGGCACGGTCGGCGTGCTCGGCCCGACCCGGATGAACTACCCGCAAGCCTTGGCCACGGTCGACGTCGTCAGCGACCGGTTGGGTCGCCGCCTGGCGGAGGGCTGATCGTGGCTGATTTCTACGAGCGCCTCGGTGTGTCGCGCGGCGCCTCGCCCGATGATCTGAAGAAGGCCTACCGCCGCAAGGCGCGCGAGCTGCACCCCGACGCCAACCCAGGCGACGCAGCAGCGGAGGCCGAGTTCAAAGAGGTCGCCCGCGCCTATGAGACGTTGAGCGACCCGGATCTGCGCGCCCGCTACGACCGTTACGGCGAAGAGGGCGTGGGTGCCGGCGCCGGCGGCGCTGGGTTCGGCGGCAGCGGGGGACTGGGCGATCTGTTCGACGCGTTCTTCGGTGGCGGCAACTCGCCGTTCGGCGGTGGCGGTCGTGGTGGCCCGGCTGGTCCGCCGCGTGGCCAGGATCTCGAGGTCGTCGCCGATCTCACCTTCGTGCAGGCCGTGTTCGGTGCCACCGTGCCCGTCACCCTGCGCACCGCTGCGGCGTGCACCGACTGTGGCGGCACCGGCGCCGGGCAGGGGACGCAACCGGTGACGTGCTCGGACTGCAACGGCCGAGGGCAGGTGCAGCGTGTTCGCCAGAGCCTGCTCGGCCAGATGATGACCACCAGCCCGTGCTCGCGCTGCAGCGGCACCGGCCAGGTCATCGTCACGCCATGCCCGACGTGTTCGGGCGACGGGCGCACGGTGATGGAGAAGACGTACCAGGTCGACGTGCCCGCCGGTGTGGACACGGGGTCCACACTTCGGCTCACCGGTCGTGGCGCCGCAGGCCCACGCGGCGGCCCGTCCGGTGACCTCTACGTTCACATCCGCGCTGCGGCGCACGATGCCTATCGCCGCGAGGACAACGATCTCGTCACCGATCTCCCGGTGTCCATCGCCCAGGCCGCGCTCGGCACCCGGTTCACGCTGGAGACGCTCGACGGCGACGAAGAGCTCGAGGTTCCGCCCGGTACCCAGCCCGGGCGGGAGTTCGTCCTCCGCGGTCGGGGCGTCCCGCGTCTGCAGGGTCGCGGCCGCGGCGACCTGCGGGTCCGGGTCGAGGTCGAGGTGCCGACCAAGCTCACCGACGACGAAGCCGAGCTCCTGCGGCTGTTCGCCGTCAGCCGTGGCGAACACGTCGAAGTGCACGAGAAGGGGCTCTTCTCGCGCATCAAGTCGGCCTTTTCGTGAACCCCGCGCTGCGCCGTTCTGCAGCGCACGTCTTCGTCGAATCGCTGGCATCTCCCGTGTTGGCCGACGACGACCGCCATCATCTCGTGACGGTGCTGCGGTTGCGCACGGGCGAAGCGGTCTCCGCGTCAGACGGTGAGGGCGGCTGGCGGATCTGCCGGTTCGACGGCTTCGGCGACCTGTCACCGGACGGCGAGATCGTCACCGAGCCACCACCGTCGACACCGATCACGATCGGGTTCGCGTTGGCGAAGGGGGATCGGCCGGAGTGGATCGTGCAGAAGCTGTCCGAGATCGGCGTCGACCACATCCTCATCGTGCAGGCCGAACGGGCGATCGTGCGATGGGACGTCGCCAAGGCCGAGCGACAGCTCGGCAGGCTGCGCAAGGTCGCCCGGGAAGCGTCCATGCAGAGCCGGCGGGTTCGGCTGCCGTCGATCGCCGGACCGGTCGGCCCCGCCACGCTGGGTGCCGGTGTGGCGTTCGCGGAGCCCGGGGGAGCGGCCGTCACACTGGACACGCCGGTCATCGTCGTCGGGCCCGAAGGTGGCTGGACACCTGCTGAACTGGCACACGCGACGCGCACGGTCTCGCTCGCCAGCACGATCCTGCGTGTCGAGACAGCGGCGGTCGTTGCCGCCGCGCAGCTGGCTGCGCTCCGTGAGCGAGTCATCACGTTCTGATTGCATTTGATGTCAATTTCATCCATTCTGCTACGCACCGTTGCCTGATACTGCAGAGTGTGGTTGACTTGCCACTCTGGCAACGAGCGTCACGGCGAGACGCAGGAGGAACACGATGCGTGAGTTCGATGATGACGACATCTCGTCGTCGCCCTACAGCCGAAAGGTCGGGGAACGATTGCGGGTCATCCGCCGCCAGAAGCGGCTGAGCCTCCAAGACGTCGAGGCAACGTCACACGACGAGTTCAAGGCCAGCGTGCTCGGTGCGTACGAGCGTGGCGAGCGGGCCATCTCGGTGCCTCGCCTCGAACGTCTGGCCTCGTTCTACAGCGTGCCGGTCGACCAACTGCTGCCGCGCGACGAGCAGACCGTCGCCGCGGACTCGGCCACCGATGCCGCGGGCGCGCGCAAGATGGCCGTCGACCTGGTCAAGCTGTCTCAGCTGTCCGGGCAACCGTTCGAGATGCTGGCCCGGTTCCTGCGGATGATCCAGGTCCAGCGTCAGGACTTCAACGGCAAGGTCCTCACGGTCCGCGGCGACGACACCCGCGCGATCGCGGCGATGCTCGACGTACCGGTCGATCAGGTCGGCCAGCGCCTCGACGCGCTCGACCTGTTGTTCCACGCCGTCGGCGGCTGAGTCACACCGTCACCGGCGTGCGCCTTCTCCCGGCACACTGACCGGGATGAGCACGCCGCAACCCACTTCTGATCCGTTCGGGGTGTACCTGCACGTCCCGTTCTGTGCGAAGCGCTGCGACTACTGCGCATTCGCGACCTGGACCGACCGACACCACCTGATCGACGACTACCTCGACGCGCTGATCGTCGACATCGGCCGCCACAGTCGCCTCGACCACCCTCGGACGATGCCAGCGGCCGACACGATCTTCGTCGGAGGGGGAACCCCGACCCTGGTCGATCCGTCCGGCCTGGCCCGTGTGATCGAAGCGATCCCGCGTGCGGCGGACGCCGAGGTCACCGTCGAGTGCAACCCGGACGACGTGACCCCGGCCATGATGCGGACCTACGCCGCGGCGGGCGTCAACCGGGTGAGCATCGGGGTGCAGTCGATGGCGCCACACGTCCTGCTGTCGCTGGGGCGCACCCACGTGCCGGCCAACGTCGAGCGCGCGGTCGATGCGGTGCGCTCCGCGGGCATCCCGACGTTCAACCTCGACTTGATCTACGGCGGCGCCGGCGAACGACTGGTCGACTGGGAGCGCACGGTCTCGGGTGCGTTGGCGCTGCAGCCCACGCACATCTCGGCGTACGCGCTCACCATCGAGGCCGGAACACCGCTGGCTCTCGAACCCGAACGCCATCCCGACGACGACGATCTCGCTGACAAGTACGAAGTCGCCGATGCGATGCTCACCGCGGCCGGCCTGGTCAACTACGAGGTCAGCAACTGGGCTCGACCCGGCCACGAGTGCCGGCACAACCTCGTCTACTGGCACCAGGGCGACTACCAGGGCTTCGGGTGCGCCGCGCACTCGCACCGCGGCGGTCGGCGGTTCTGGAACGTGCGCACCCCCGACCGCTACATCGACCTCATCCGTCGCGATGAACCGGTGGAAGCAGCAGGCGAGGAGCTTCCTGCCGAGGAGCGCCGGATGGAGGGCCTGCAGCTGCAGCTCCGCCTGCGCGAGGGCGTGCCCCGCGAGGCGCTCGACGGCGACGAGTTGCCCGGCGTCGTCGAGCTGCACGACGATCGCTGGGTGCTGACCCAGCGCGGCCGGTTGATGGCCAACGACGTGTCGTTGCGGCTGCGCTGAACCGGAAGACCTGGGCTGCTCAGCTGCCGTCGATCACGGGTGCTGCGGTCTCTGTCCGCGCAATCAGCCCGAGAAGGAGCGATTCGCAGAACGGCGGTAGTGCCCGCCGCAACGCCGTGGTGGCCGCCCGGCCGGTTGCCCGGTGGCTGGGCGCGATCGTGGCCAGCGCGTCTTCGACATCGTCGATGCAGATGTCAGAGATGGCGTCGTCGGCAACGAACGGCGCGATGACAGCGGGAACGACCAGCCAGTCGCGTTCGGCGATCAGATCGAGGATGTGTCGCAGCCATGCGGCAACCTCGTTCGGCATGCGGTCGCGCTCGTCGCCGTCGGGGACCAGCCGCAGGACGGCATCAGCGACCTGGCGATCGCGTGCCGAACGGGGGACATCCAGCGCGGCGGCGAGGGCCGCGTCCAGCTTCGGCTTGTGGGATGGGATGATCCGCGTCGGTGAGGGCACGGGTCCAGGGTACGGAGCTTCACGCCTCCGATCGAGCGGCGCATGGCTTCGACTTGGCGAAGTGCATCGCAACTCCGACGATCGGGTGGTAGGTTTTCGCCT
>JAOBWQ010000093.1 GCA_025463425.1 Ilumatobacteraceae bacterium
TCACCCGCTCGGCGCCACTGGCGCCTTCCTGGTCACCAAGGCGCTCTACGAGCTGGAGCGCACCGAGGGCCGCTACGGCCTGATCAGCATGTGCTGCGGCGGCGGCCTCGGCACCGGAACGATCATCGAACGGCTGTAGCGGGTCGCCGTCCTGGGGACGATTCCGGTGGACGCCGCAGCGAAATTGTCCCCAGTGATGCAGATCGACGTCACGCCTCGGGGATGAAGGCCAGACCCTCGACGACTTCGACCTGCGCCTGGTTCGTCAGCAGGGCCGGTGGGCCGACGACCTTGCAACTGCGGCTCCCGCCGCCGAACAGCAGCCGCTCACGTTCGACCACGCGCGAATCCACCCAGATCGGCAGATCGGCCGGCAGGGCGAACGGGGTGACGCCGCCGATCATCATCCCGGTGATGTCGACGGTCTGCTCGCCGCTCGCGAACGACGCCTTCTTCGCGCCGAAGCGGTGCCGCACGACTCGGTTGACATCGAGACGGGTCGTCGCCAGGACGACGCAGGCCGCATACTTCGGCGGCTCGGTCTTGCCGATCACGATGATCGTGTTCGCCGAGTTCTCCGGCAGGTAGCCGTACGCCTCGCAGAAGGCGGCGGTGTCGGCGAGTGCCGGATCGCACTGCACGATTTCGTAGCCGTCCACACCGAGCCGCTCCACCGCGGCTCGAACCTCGTTCTCGCCCACGCTCTCGACACCCATCCCGGCGAATGTAGCGTCTGGTCGATGAGGCCGGGTCGAGCGGGAAACGCGATCCTCACCCGCCTCGACCGCCGGTGAGTCGGACTGGCTGGACCTGTCGCATCGCACTCGCTCAAGCGGCAGTCCTACTCGGTGCGTGCTCGAGCAGCGCGACGTCGTCCAGCGAGACGGTCACTGCGGCCCCGACGACACCGCCCGCCGCAGGGACGCCGGCCGCGACGTCCAGCACGCAGGCCGCGTCGTCCGTCGCTCCGTCCATCGACGCACGCCCCGTCGATCAGTCAGGTCCCCAGAACACGGGTTGCATCGACCTGGCCGGCACGGCGTCCGGAGCGGCCACCGACTGGTACAGGGACGACGCCAGCGGAGTGATCCTGCTCGACAGCGGCGAGCTCCGAAGCGCGACCACCGCAACAGCGGCGCTCACCACCGTGCTCGAGGCCGACCTTGCCGGCTACACGGAGCAGAGCACCTGGGAGTTCGAGGCGCCGTCCGACAGCACCTGCGTCGTCGGGCGCGGCGCGGCGGTGTCCGCTGCGGATGGATCAGCTGTGCGGGCGAGCATCTGGCGTTTGAACGGGCCAGTGAGCCTGGCCTCGTTCCCGCAGCACGCTCCCTTCGCACTCGTCGCACCCGATCTGCTGGTCTCACGCGCACCAGCCTCAGGCGACATCTCGCTGCTGAAGGTGCTCGGCGACGGCACGACCATCAAGATCGTCGCGCTCGGGCCCGACGCCCTCGGCTTCGCCGGTTGGCCGACCACCATTGCGCCACCGCTCGATGCTCCGGCACCGCAGCCGCCGCTCCAGACCGTCGATCAGTTGGCACGCCTCGCCGACGACATCGCCGCCGTGGTCAACACGGAACGCGCACCCTCCGGGTAGAACTGTCGGGAGATGAAGCTGTGGCCGGGCTGGCTCGTGGTGTTGGCCGCCGCATGTGGGTCCGGCACGCGTGCCGCACCCGAAACCACCACCGCCAACCTGATCGAGACCAACGCCACGGTGGTGCGAGTGATCGATGGCGACACCATCGATGCCGATATCCACGGCACGACCGAACGCGTCCGCCTGATCGGCATCGACACGCCGGAGACGAAGAAGCCGAACACGCCCGTGCAGTGCTACGGACCCGAGGCCAGCAACTTCACCAAGCACACGTTGCCGGCCGGCACGGCGGTGCTGATCGTGCGCGACGTCGAGGCGCGCGACATCTACGGGCGTCTTCTCGGCTACGTGTACCGCAGCGGCGACGGGTTGTTCGTCAACCTCGAGCTGGCAGTCGAGGGTTATGCCAGGGTGCTGACGATCCGTCCCAATGATGCCCACGTCGCCGAGTTCGTGCAGGCAGCACGTGTTGCGGAAGCGACCGACCTCGGCCTCTGGGGTGCGTGCAGCGGATAGCGTCGGCCCCGATGGAAACGCTCGCCGAACGCCTGGGCTACCCAGCTGACGCCCGACTCGTGATCATCTCGTGCGACGACCTCGGCTCGTGCCACGCGGCCAACGAGGGTGTGCTCGCCGCGCTCCACCACGGGGTGGCCACGTGCGCTTCGCTGATGGTGCCGGCGCCGTGGGCACGCCACGCCGCCGTGCGCTGCTCGCCGACCGACGACATCGGCGTGCACCTCACCCTCAACTGCGAGCACCCGACCTACCGCTGGGGCCCGATCACCCACGCACCGTCGTTGCACAGCGGTGAAGCCGGGTTCCCGCGCAGCGTCGACGACCTGTGGGAGCACGCCGACCCCGAAGAGGTCCTCCGCGAATGCCGTGCGCAGATCGAGCGGGCCCTGGCGTGGGACATCGACGTCACCCATCTGGCCCCACACTTGACCGCGATCACGCTGCGGCCCGAGTTCTTCGATGTGTACCTCGAGCTCGCAGTGGAGTTCCAGCTGCCCATCCGCCTGCCATCGACGATCACCAAGGACCAGGCCGGCTTCCCGTTCCGCGACCTGGCCAGCAGCGAAGGCGTGGTCTTCCCCGATCACTTCGATCACGACTGGCGCGCCGGAAGCCGCGACCGCGTCTACGACGCGATCGAGAACCTCGCCCCCGGCGTGACCGAGATCCACGTGCAGCCTGCGATCGACACGCCGGAGGTGCGGGCGATCACCGAATCCGCGCAGGGCTGGATCGACGATCTCGCACTGGTGACCACCGACGCCAGGCTGCCCGAGTTGATCGCCGCCAGCGGCGCGATCACGATCGGTTACCGCGCGTTGCGCGACGCGATGCGCGCCGGCGTCAGCGAGTAGAGAGTCAGCGAGTAG
>JAOBWQ010000105.1 GCA_025463425.1 Ilumatobacteraceae bacterium
GAGCGCGGCTGGTTCACCACCGCCCCGTTCAGCGAGCCGGAGACGTTCGTGTTCCCGGAGGGCATCGGGCCACTCGGATGTGTGAACGTGGAGCACGAAGAGGTGGTGCTGATGCCGCGCTGGCTCGATGTCGGTCGGGTCACGTTCAAGTACGGCCTCGGCGACGAGTTCATCGACGTGCTGCGCACCCTGCACATGCTCGGCCTCGACAGCACCAAACCTGTGATGGTCCGCGGCGTCGAGGTGTCACCACGTGATGTCGTCGCGGCGATCCTGCCCAACCCGGCCGAGCTCGGCGACCGGATGCGCGGGCGCACGTGCGCGGGATCGCTCGTGCGTGGTCTCGGCACCGATGGCGCACCGCGAGAGAGCTACCTCTATCAAGTCGTCGACAACGAGTGGACGATGCGCACCTCGGGCCACCAGGCCGTGGTGTGGCAGACCGCCGTCCACCCGGTCGTCGCCTGCGAGCTGATCGCCGAGGGTCTCTGGAGCGGGGCCGGGGTGCTGGGGCCGGAGGCGTTCAGCGCCGATCCGCTCCTCGACCTGCTCCCGGCACACGGCGTCAGCTGGTCACTCGAAGAGCGCACGCCATCACTCGCCTGACCAAGCGGCATGTCGAAGCGCTGCTGGCCGGCTACGACGCCGATCCGGTCGCCGCGCTCACCTCAGCGTTGCGGATCGTGCTCGAGCTGGACGACGGCACCTGGCCCGAACTCGTCGGCGCAGCCCGCTTCTCCGACTCTCGTTCGGCCGCACTGCTGGTCGGCGAGCAACGCACGCTCGACGAGCTGGCCGCAGAGCTGAACGAACTGCGCGGGCTCGATCAGACCTGATGCCAACCATGCATCGCATCAGACGGAAGTCGATCAGATTCGGCTGATCACCGGTTGGGCCATCCGCATGTTCTGCGCGTACCCGGTTTCGGTCGGCAGGAAGCCGTTGCGGTCCGGCCAGAGCAGCTGCACCATGTCGAACGGGCGACCGCGGTACCAGGCGTTCGCGGTGCGGAAGAAGCCTCCCCATTCGTCCATGTCGATCGGGGCGAACACGCAGCGGAGGTCGTTGTCGAGCAGACCGACCAGCTCGACGCCGAGGGGGATCTCGGTGCCGCCCTGGAGCATGTCGACCACGAGGCTGATCAGCCCGTGGGCAGCGATCGGCTTCAACCCGAAGATGGCCACGTCGGAGAACCCGGTCAGCTCCGGCAGTCCGATCGTGTATGCGTAAGCGGGAACGGGCGGTTCCGCTTCCGGGTCGGGCAGGATCGGCTCGATCGCCCAGCCGTTGGTCTCGATCATCCACTCGATCTTCTCCGCATGGGGGATGTGGAAGTCGGGGAGATCGCCGCTCATGCCATCCATCACATCAGGCATCAGATCAGGGATTCGGTGTCCAGGTCGATCGCGTGTTGCAGATGCCGCGTGGCCATCGCGGCAAACATCGCCTCGCTGCGTTCGGTGCCGCCGACGATCTGCGATGCAACGACCGCCATCACGACGCCGCCGAATGCCTCGCGGCGGTACTCCTGCCACGCCCAACCGTCGTCGATCTCCACGCCGTAGTCACCGCGGAGCAGCGCTGTGTACTCGGCGAGCAACCCGCGCTCGAGGCGCGCCCGTTCAGCCGGCAGCGGGCCTGCACCGAGGAAGTAGGACACGTCGGCGAGTCCGGGGCCGTGGCCCGGCGTCTGCCAGTCGACGGCGGTGATCGGCGCGCCGCCGGCCGGCGTCGCGAACATCAGGTTGTCGAGTCGGTAGTCGCCATGAGTGACCGTGAACGGCCCCTCGCGGCCTTCGGTCCACGCGCCGAGCTTCGGGCTGAACGAGTCCAGCTGCGTGCGTTGGTCGGCGGACAGGTGCTTGCCGTAGGTGCCGACGAAGTTGTCGAACACCATGTTCCAGATCGCCACGAGCATCGCTGTGTCGTCGGGTCCGGTGCGCCGGTTGAGCCAGTCGACGGCATCGAGCGTGGGATCGCCCCACCGCGGACCGTGGAGACGTGCGAGCTCGAGCACGGCGGTGCGCGCGATGTCGGCGGAGCAGCCGGTGATCTGGTCACCCTGCTCGGCCGGGGCGAGGTCTTCGAGGACGATCACGAAGTCGCCGGTCGACTCGGTCCACTCGCTGTGGTGGCACCGCGGCACGCGGATGTCGACGGTGCTCGCGACCTCGTTGTAGAACTTCGACTCGCGCTCGTAGTTGCGCAGCGCGATCCCGGTGGCACGGCTGGTCGCGTCCGGCGACGGCAGCTTGACGACCACGCTGTTCGGCACCGACGGATCGTCGGACTGCAACGAGAGTCGCAGGTTCATCCCGACCAGACCGTCGCCGATCCGTTGCTGACCCGTCAGCTCGACCTCGGTGTCGAACACCGTCGACAGCCACTCCCCCGTCACATCTTCTGGCCCCACGGGCGGCACCGTAGTCCGCGCGATGGTGTGCGTCGGTGTCCGGCCAGTACCGTCGGACCCGCATGTACCGGTTCCTCCTCCGCCCGAAGTGGATCCTGTTCCACGTCGTCGTGCTGGCGTCATCGGTCGGCATGCTCGGCCTCGCGCGCTGGCAGTGGAATCGGCACGTCGAACGCGATGCGTTCGTCACCAAGGTCGAACAGCGCGAGCAGGCCGAAGCCGTCGAGTTGACGCTGGTGCTCGGCAAGACACCGGTCAGCGAGATCGAGTACTCACGGGTCACCGCCTCGGGCCACTACCTCGCCGACCAGCAGTTCGTCGAGATCCTCCAGACCGTCGAC
>JAOBWQ010000518.1 GCA_025463425.1 Ilumatobacteraceae bacterium
CACAAGGGCATCCAGCGTCGTTCGGACGAGACCCAGAACGTCATCGCCTCCTGCAAGCAGGCCGGCTTCGACATCACTGAGGACAGCGACACCAAGTTCAACGCCGAGCGTCTCCCGATCGGTGACTTCGACGTGGCTCTGTTCGCATGGGTCGGCAACCCGCTGTTGTCGTCGAACACCGGTGCCTACAGCGTCGGTGGCGGTGCCAACTACCAGGCCTACGTGAACCAGGACGTCACCGACCTGTACCTCAAGGCCAACAAGGACCTGGACGAGGCCAGCCGCCTCAAGGAGATGCAGCAGGTCGACGCCGACATCCTCGGCGACGTCTACACCATCCCGCTGTTCCAGCTCTCCGACATGCCGGCGTGGTCGTCGACCCTGTCCGGCCCTGTCTACAACGGAACCCAGGGCCTCACCTGGAATGCCAACACCTGGACGATCAGCTGAGCTGAGCTCAGCCGTTCGTCAGCAATGAAGTAGCCGTTTCGGGGCGCTGGATCCGTCCAGCGCCCCGATCGGTTCAGTTGTCCGTGCGTTCCAGCCAGAGGAGTACAGCGGTTGTTCTCGTTCATCGTCAGACGGATCCTGGTCTCGATCCCGCTGCTCTTCCTGGCGTCGTTCATCGCGTTCATCCTCGTGGTGAACACGGGTGACCCGCTGGAGGACCTGCGCACGAAACAGAACGTC
Organism: Ilumatobacteraceae bacterium; assembly: GCA_025463425.1. GTDB lineage: Bacteria > Actinomycetota > Acidimicrobiia > Acidimicrobiales > Ilumatobacteraceae > WLMZ01. The sequence goes on from JAOBWQ010000518.1 coordinate 691, forward strand.
CCGAAAGGCCAGATCGCCCTCCAGGAGCATCGCCTCGGTCTGGACAAGCCGTTCTTCGAGCGGTACTTCTCGTGGCTCGGCCATGCCATCCACGGCGACTGGGGTCGCACGGTCAAGGACAAGGCCGTCTGGGATCAGATCAGCCGCAGCCTCGGGGTGACGCTGAAGCTGGTCGTCTTCGCCGAGATCTGCTCGGTGCTGATCGGCGTCACGATCGGCATCATCTCCGCCGTCAAGCAGTACTCGTGGTTCGACCACGGCGCGACGACGGGGTCGTTCCTGCTCTACTCGCTGCCCGTTCTCGCGGTCGGCTCGTTCCTCAAGTTCTTCCTCGCGATCCGCCTCAACCGGCTGCTCGGTCGGGAGAAGAACCCACTCTTGAAAACCATCGGCGAGTCCACCGCCAACTTCTGCAATGTTCGAAAACCTCAGAACTGTGGCTTCATCCCGGCCACCACCGATTTCTTGACGCACGCTGCGCTGCCCACGCTGACGCTCGTGCTGATCACCTTCGCCGGCTACGCCCGATTCGCGCGAGCCACCATGCTCGAAACGCTCAACGCCGACTACGTACGCACCGCCAGGGCCAAGGGCCTCGACGAGAAGCGCGTCATCCTCAAGCACGCCTTCCGCAACGCGCTGATCCCCGTCGTCACCGTGGTGTCGATCGACTTCGGCGGTCTCATCGGTGGAGCGATCCTCACCGAGACCATCTTCGAGTGGAAGGGGATGGGCCGAGTGCTCGTTGATGCTGTCACCAAGGTCGATCCCAACCTGCTGCTCTGCTGGTTCGCAGTGACCGCAATCGCGGTCGTGCTGTTCAACCTGGTCGCGGACATCCTGTACGCCGTGCTCGATCCGAGGATCCGACTGTGACCGACCATCCGCCGATCCCCAAGCCCGAACCCGCTTCGGACATCTCCGAGGAGATCCTCCTCGACACGCTGGCCGATCACGATTCGATCGAGCGCGAATTCACCGTCGAGCAGCGCACGCAGTGGAAGACGATCGCCCGCCGGTTCTCGCGGCACAAGCCGGCGATGGTCAGCCTCGTCGTCTTCACCCTGCTGGTGCTGTTCGCGTTCGTCGGTCCATTCCTGTGGAAGTTCAAGTACGACCAGGTGTTGAAGAAGCCGGCCGGCGCGAGCAACGACTGGATCCGCCCGTCCTGGACCCATCCGTTCGGCGTGCAGAAGGGCTACGACGTGCTGGCCCTGGTGATGCGCGGGACGCAGTACTCGATCCGCATCGCCCTCGTCGTCGTCGTGCTCAGCGTCACCTTCGGCGTGATCGTCGGAGCGGTCGCCGGCTACTTCCGCGGCGGCGTGGACAACGCGCTGATGCGCTTCACCGACCTGATGCTGGTCATCCCGTACCTCGCCGCGGTCGCTGCGCTGCAACGCAACGTGAAGGGCTCGACGTGGCTGTACCTGTCGTTCTTCCTGGCGATGTTCGCGTGGATGGGCATCGCCCGCGTGATCCGCGGCGAGTTCTTGTCGCTGCGCGAGAAGGAGTTCGTCGAAGCTGCCCGGTCAGTGGGTGCGTCGGCGCCGCGCATCATCTTCCGGCACATCCTGCCGAACACGATCGGACCGATCATCGTCAACGCAACGCTCGCCGTTGGTGCCGCAGTGCTCGGCGAGGCCGCGCTCTCGTTCCTCGGCTTGGGCGTGAAGCCGCCGGACACCTCATTGGGCAAGATCATCGAGGTCGGCAAGGGCAAGGCCACCACCTACCCGAATGAGTTCTGGTGGCCGGTGCTGGTGCTGTGCTTGATCTCACTGACGATCAACTTCATCGGCGACGGTCTCCGCGATGCGTTCGACCCCAAGCAGAACAGGGTGCGCGCATGAACGACGAGGTCGCTCCGATCCTCTCGGTCAAAGACCTCACGGTCGAGTTCCCCACCGACGACGGTGTCGTCAGGGCCGTGCGCGGCATCTCCTTCGACGTGCGCCCGCGCGACGTGCTGGGTGTGGTCGGTGAGAGCGGTTGCGGCAAGTCGGTGTCCTCGATGGCGATCATGGGACTGCTCCCCAAGTCGGCGCGCATCACGGGATCGATCAAGTTCCGCGACCGTGAGCTGATCGGCTTGAAGCCGAAGGAGATGCGCGCCGTCCGCGGCCGCCAGATCGCAATGGTCTTCCAGGACCCGATGACCGCGATGAACCCGGTGTACCGCGTCGGCTGGCAGCTCGGTGAGGCGATCAAGGCCCACAACAAGCACTTCGACAAGAAGCAGATCCGCAGCCGGTCGATCGAGCTGTTGAACATGGTGGGCATCCCGCAGGCGTCGACGCGCGTCGACAACTACCCGCACGAGTTCTCCGGCGGCATGCGCCAGCGCGTGATGATCGCGATGGCGATCGCCAACAACCCCGACGTGCTGATCGCCGACGAGCCCACCACTGCACTCGATGTCACGGTCCAGGCGCAGATCCTCGAGATGTTGATCGATCTCAAGGATCAGCTCGACGCCGCGATCGTGTTGATCACCCACGACCTCGGGGTGGTCGCCGGGATCACCGATCGGATGCAGGTGATGTATGCCGGCAAGGTCGTCGAGAGCGGCACGGCCGAAGACGTCTTCTACACGCCGCGCATGCCGTACAGCATCGGGCTGCTCGGCTCGATCCCGGTGCACACCCAGGATCCCGGCGCTGGTGCCCGGCTGAAGCCGATCGGCGGTGCGCCGCCGTCGCTGATCAACGTGCCGCCCGGCTGCCCGTTCTCGCCTCGCTGCCCGCTGTCTGACGGCACGCTGTGCGAGACGGTCGATCCGCCGCTGCTGCGCGTCGGCCCCGGCCATCTCGCCGCATGTCATCACTCCGACAAGCTCGCTGCGATGGAAGACCCGCTGCGGCTGTTCTCGGCGGTCGCCGAATGAGCGACGTGACGACCGCCTCGTCCACTGTCGGCCCGGCCCCCACGGCCGGCGCCATCGAGCCGCTGCTGCAGGTGCGCAACCTCGTCAAGAACTTCCCGATCCGCAGCGGTGGTCTCGTCTCGCGGGTGGTCGCGCAGATCCAAGCCGTCTCCGACATCAGCTTCGACATCCTGCCCGGGCAGACGCTCGGCCTGGT
>JAOBWQ010000124.1 GCA_025463425.1 Ilumatobacteraceae bacterium
CAGGACGTCGAGATGTTCGAACGCGTGCTGGACCGGATGCTCGACAACGAACAGCAGTCGGCCGATGTCTGATCTGCCCGCCGGCTGGGTGCCGCACGAGGGTCCCCTCGCGTCGATCCGTTGCGGCACCGGCCCCCGCCTCGTCTTCGTCCACGGCTTCACCCAGACGGGACGCTCGTGGCTGCCCGTGGCCGACGCGTTCACCGCCGATCATGAGGTCGTGCTCGTCGACGCACCCGGCCACGGACGTTCCAGCGATGTGCGCGTCGATCTCCGCCTCGGAGCCGACCTGATCGCCAACGTCGGCGGCCGGGCCACCTACATCGGCTACTCGATGGGTGGACGGTTCCTGCTGCACCTCGCGCTCGCCTACCCGCACCTCGTGCGCTCGCTGGCCCTCCTCGGCGCGACCGCCGGGATCAGCAACGAGGAGGAACGCAACGATCGCCGCAACGCCGACGAGGACCTGGCCACCGAGATCGAGACCGGTGGAGTCGAGGCGTTCCTCGAGCGATGGCTCGCCCAGCCGATGTTCGCGACCCTGCCCGACTACGCCAAAGGGCTCGACGACCGGTCGCAGAACACCGCCGACGGGCTGGCCAGCAGCCTCCGTCTGGCCGGCACCGGCGCCCAGCTGCCCCTCTGGGACAGGATCCCGCACATTCAGGCGCCGACGCTGACCATGGCGGGCGATCTGGACCGCAAGTTCACCGCGCTGGCCCAGCAGTTGGCCGACAAGATCGGGCGCAACGCCACGTTCCGGCCGATCACGGCCGCCGGCCACGCCGCTCACCTCGAGCACCCCTTCGCCGTGGTCGGCGCGCTGAGAGAGTGGTTGACCTCGATCCGCCAGAACCCACGCGCGCCTTCTACCGTCGGCTGACGAGCTCGACCGACGCGTCAGGAGTTGCGGCTGAGGATCAACCCGATCGTCGCCAGCAAGCCGAACGCCAACTGCAGGCGCCCCGTCTCGCCGAGCACGGCGATCAGGTCGCGGCCCTTCGCACCGCCGAGCACACGGCGCACGGGGACAACGGCCAGCGGCACCGCCAGCACCGCGATCGCGGCCAGCGGCCGCCACGCGACGGCGGATGCGACGGCGCCGGCGAAGGCAAGGGAGAGCAGCGCTGCGTACAGGCGACGCGTCCGGGCATCCCCGAGCCGCACCGCCAACGTCTTCTTGCCGACCTCTCGGTCGGTGGGGATGTCGCGCAGGTTGTTGATCACCAGAAGCGCGCACGCCAGTGAGCCGACCGCGCAGCCCATCACGATGCTCAGCCCGGTGATCCGCTCGGCGATCACGTACGTCGTGCCGATCGTGGCGACGAGCCCGAAGAACACGAACACGAACAGCTCGCCGAGCCCGAGGTACCCGTACGGCTTCGGCCCACCGGTGTAGAACCACCCGGCGGCGAGCGCCGCGGCACCGACGGCGAGCAACCACCACGACGTCTGCTCGGCGAGCACCAGCCCGGCCACGCCGGCCACACCGAATGCGGCGAACGCAGCGAGCTTGACCGCTTTCGGCGATGCGAGACCGGACGCGACGAGGCGCACCGGGCCGACCCGCACGTCGTAGGTGCCGCGGATGCCGTCGCTGTAGTCGATCGCGTAGTTGACGCCCATCTGCAGAGCGAGGCTGACCACGAGCGACAGCGCCGTCCGCCACCAGCACGGGTCGGCGAGCCCGGCCGCGCACGCTGCGCCCACGGCCACGGGCACCACGGCGGCCGGCAGGGTGCGCGGCCGCGCGCCGAGAACCCATCGATTTCCCGGTGCAGGCGTGTCGGTCATTCCGACAGTGTGATCGGAACCCGAAGCCGCGCGCCAGCGGGCGCGATACTGGGGCGAGGGACCGAGCACGGGGGAAGACGATGGCAAACGAGATCTGGCGCGACAGCGCTCACGGGATGGCGGCGAAGATCCGAAGTGGCGAGGTGTCCAGCCGCGAAGTCGTCGACGCCCACCTGGCGCGCATCGAGGAGGTCAACCCGCACCTCAACGCTGTCGTGCGCGTGCTGGCCGACGAGGCGCGCGCTGCTGCCGACGCTGCCGACCAGGCGCGCGCGAACGGGGATCACCTCCCGCCACTCCACGGCGTGCCGTTCACCGTCAAGGAGAACATCGACGTGGCCGGGACCCCGACCACCAGCGGGATCCTCGCGCTCGCCGACGCCGTGGCGCCGATCGATGCGCCGGGCGTCGGTCGCCTCCGCGCCGCCGGAGCCATCCCGATCGGGCGCACCAACCTGCCCGACTTCGGCCTCCGGGTGCACACCGACTCATCCCTGCACGGCCTGACCCGCAACCCGTGGAACCCGAACGTGACCGCCGCCGGTTCGAGCGGCGGTGAGGCATCGGCGATCTCGAGCGGGATGAGCCCGTTCGGGCTCGGCAACGACATCGGTGGCTCGCTGCGCAACCCGGCCCACTGCTGCGGCATCGCCAGCATCAAGCCCAGCGTTGGGGTCGTGCCGGCCGCTTCGGTGATCCCGCCGTTGCAGTCGCCGATCGCGTTCCAGTTGATGGCCGTCGAGGGTGTCATGGCCCGCCACGTAGCGGATGTACGGTTCGGTCTCGAGACCATTGCTTCCGTGGATCCCCGCGACCCGGTCAGCCTGCCGGTACGGCTGAGCGATGTGCCCGTCGATCGGCCGCTCCGCATCGCGGTCATCGCCGACCCGCCCGGGGGCACACCTACCGACCCGGGCATCATGGCTGCGGTGCAGCACTGCGCCGACCTGCTCAGCGACCTCGGCCATGTCGTCAAGGAGGCCGCACCGGCCGAGTACGAGCGATCACTGACGGTCTGGGCGATGCTGCTCGGCGGCGATCTGCGCACTCAACGCCCGATCCTCGACATGGTCCTCGGCGAAGGCAGCCGCAGGTTCATCGAGCTGACCGACGAGCTGATCCCGGAGATGGATCTCGCCGGCTGGAGCACCATCCACGCAGAGCGCAACGGCATCGCCAAGGCGTGGGCGGAGTTCTTCACCGACTACGACGCGATCATCAGCCCGGTCTGGACCCAACCGGCGTTCGCCCACGGCGCCGACATCGTCGATGTTGCCGGAGCCCGAGCGACCCTCGATCTGATCCGGCCCACACTGCCTGCGAACCTGCTCGGCCTCCCGGCGGCGGTCGTGCCGGCGGGGATCTTCAACGGCATGCCGGTCGGCGTCCAGATCATCGGGGACCGCTTCCACGACCTCGCCTGCTTGTCGATCGCGGCAATGATCGAGCAGTCGGTCGGTGTGCTGACTCCCATCGATCCCGTCCTGGTCTGACCAGATGGGGGCTCTCGTCGCCCTCGATCTTCCGGGCGGCGTCGCGTTCGTCGACGCATTGCAACGGATCTGGGACCGTGGCGACGGCGTGCTCCCGGTCGACCAGCGCCTGCCCCGATCGGCTGCGAGCGCGCTGCTGACGGCGATGGGGGCGTCGTCCGTCGTCGACGCCGGAGGCGAGCACGTCCTCGACGGCGGACAGCCGACCGAGCCGGGCGACGCGCTGGTGATGGCCACGAGCGGTTCCACCGGAGCACCCAAGGGTGTCGTGCTGACCCACGACGCCGTCACCGCCTCGGCGCTCGCGACGAGCGCTCGGCTTGGCGTCGGTACAGACGATCACTGGCTGGCCTGCCTGCCACTCGCCCACGTCGGCGGCCTGTCCGTCGTCACCCGCGCCCTGCGCACCGGCACACGTCTCACGGTCCTGGGCCGGTTCGAGGCCGACGAGGTCTCGGCTGCAGCCGCCGGTGGAGCGACGCTGACCTCGCTCGTCGCGACCGCTCTGAGGCGGATCGACCCGGCGATCTTCCGCTGCATCGTGCTCGGCGGCAGCCGTCCGCCCGCCGACCGCCCGCCGAACACCGTCACCACCTACGGCTTGACCGAGACCGGCAGCGGCGTGGTCTACGACGGCGTCCCGTTGGAGGGCGTCGAGATCTCCATCGCAGCCGACCGGGAGATCCTGCTGCGCTGCCCGATGATGCTGCGCAGCTACCGCGACGGCACGACGCCGATCGACGCCGAGGGTTGGCTGCACACGGGCGACCTCGGCGAGCTGCTGGACGACGGCCGCCTGCACGTCGAAGGGCGAGCGGGCGACCTGATCATCACCGGAGGCGAGAACGTCTGGCCGGAAACCGTCGAGGCCGCACTGCGCGATCACCCGCAGGTCGCCGACATCGGTGTTGCCGGCGTGCCCGACGCCGAGTGGGGCAGCCGCGTCGTCGCCTGGGTCGTGCCGACGGCGCCCGACGACCCGCCGACCCTCGACGCGTTGCGCGACCACCTTCGAGCTGCGCACCCCGCGTTCATCGCGCCCCGTGAGTTGATCCTCGTCGACGAGCTGCCCCGCACCGCACTCGGCAAGCTTCGCCGCGCCGACCTCCTCCGCCCCTGAAGGTCGCGATCAGGTCAACCGATGCAATGCAACCCCGCAACGAATGGGGGCGATGCTGCGGGGTGGTGCGCCTGCGGTGGCCAGCTTGGGGCTCACAGACCGGCCTCTCGCCAGCTGACGAGCGACCCCGGCAGCGGTTCCATTTTCGCCAG
>JAOBWQ010000152.1 GCA_025463425.1 Ilumatobacteraceae bacterium
AGTGAGCCATCCCGGGCATGCCGTACTGGTCGGTGAGGTCCTGGAAGAACCGGTGGATGAAGATCATCCAGGCGACGTCGATCTCGCGTGGACCGTGGCCGGCCATCTCCCAGTCGAGCACGGCGACGGGCTCGAAGTCGCGGTACATCAGGTAGCCCACCCGCGCGTCGCCCCAGCTGACGACGGCCTCCTCGTCGGCGTCGTGTGGCCAGTGGTCCTCGAGCCAGGCGAAGGCCTCCTCGATGAGCGGCGAGCGGACGCCATCCGAGGCGACCCACTCGTAGAAGGCGTGCTGATCGTTGACGTGCCTCCGCAGAGCCGTGTCGCCCTTCGCATCGATCGTGAGGAACGCTGCAGCGGGATCGCCGGCCGCGATCGAGTGGATCTTGGCGAGGACCTCGACCGTTGCCTGCTGGAGACGGGCCTGGTCCGCCTCCGACGACTCGAAGAACCAGTTGTCTCCGAAGGTGTACGGCATCACGTCCGGCGGCACCTCACCGTCGACGCGGCCCATCACGAAGAACGGCGCTCCGAGCGCGGTGGAGTCCTCTTCGAGCCAGATCGTCGGCGGCACGGCGATGCCCGTGCGCTCGCCGACGAGCCGCATCGCATGGAACTGCTTGGGCATGTCGTAGACCATGAACACCGGCTCCGAGCCGGGATCGGGTGGCAGGCGGAGGACGAACCGATCGGACGTCGGGTTGCCAGAAGCATCGGTCCACGTGGCATCGAACAGGATGGTCTCGCTCGACATGCCGTTCGTGCCGGGAACGGTGAACGCCGTGATCGTCGGGTCGGAGACCTTCGTCGCCAGCCATGTCGTGAGCTGATCGCGGAGCACGGCGTGGTCGCGGTTCGATGTCTTCGGCCGTTCTTCGGTCATGGCGATCCCCTCGTTGCTGCCAGTCCGAAACCGTATCTGACGGTGCGTCAGAAACGAGCACCGCCTCCGGCGTGGTGGCGGCTCTGCGGGGGACGATGCACGGTTAGCCTCACGTCGATGCTGACCGTCGTCGAAGGCCGAGTGCTCGGATGCCTGCTGGAGAAGGAGCGCACGACACCGGACCAGTACCCGCTGTCGTCGAACGCGCTCGTCTTGGCGTGCAACCAGTCGACAGCACGCGACCCGATCATGGCCATCGAAGCTCGCGTCGTCGACTCCGCGATCACGTCATTGAAGGCGGCCGGCCTTGCCCGTCTCGTGCACCCGAGCCATGGCCGCAGCGTGACCCGCACCCGGCAGGTCGCCGACGAGCACTATGGCTGGTCGACGGCCCACGCCGCACTGATGGCGGTGCTGTTGCTCCGCGGTCCACAGACGGTTGCCGAGCTGCGCACCAGGACCGAACGTCAACACGCGTTCGCATCCCTCGACGACGTCGAGACCACGCTCCGCGAGCTCGCCGCCGGCAACCTGGAGTCGGGCCACCAGGCGATGGTCGTCCAACTGGAGCGGGCAGCGGGCCAGAAGGAGCTGCGCTGGCAGCAGCTGTTGGCCGAGGAAGCCGAGCCGACCCAACGTCATGCGGCTTCGAGCGGATCGAGCCCGATGAGCGAACGGGTCAACGAGCTGGAAGCCCGCGTCGCGAGGCTCGAAGCAGCGTTGGCCGATCTGCTCGGCTGAGGGTTTGTCACGCCGCCTCGGGGGACCGGACCCGGCATACTGGCAGCCATGCGTACGTCACTGGCCGAGCTGCTCGCCACCAAACCCGTCGTCCTGGTCGACGGCGCAACCGGCACGAACTACATGGAGCGCGGCCTCGGCCCCGGTGATCCGCCGGAGCTGTGGAACATCGATCACCCGGACCGGGTCCGTGGCCTGCACCAGGACTTCGTCGATGCCGGCGCGGACATCATCCTCACCAACACCTTCGGTTGCACCACCTACCGGCTCAAGCTGCACAACAACCAGCATCGGGTGCACGAGCTCGCCAGTGCTGCGGCGCGCATCGCACGTGAAGTCGCCGACAGCACGGACCGCCCTGTTGCGGTCGCCGGCTCGGTCGGGCCGCTCGGCGAGCTGTTCGAGCCGATGGGTCTGCTCACCGAGGCGGACGCGATCGAGGCGTTCACGGAGCAGATCATCGGTCTGCGCGATGGTGGCGTCGACGTGATCTGGATCGAGACGATGTTCTCCGCGGAAGAGGCCCGTGCTGCGGCGCAGGCCGCGATCGACGTGGGCATGCCGTACACGACCACGATGTCCTTCGACACCGCAGGTCGGACGATGATGGGCATCCTGCCCGAGAACCTGTCGGGCGTCTTCGAGGGACTCAGCGTGCAGCCGTTGGCGATGGGTGCGAACTGTGGTGTCGGCGCCAGCGACATCCTGCTGTCGATCCTGGCGATGAGCGGTGCCGAGCCCGACCGGGTCTACATCTCCAAGGGCAACTGCGGCGTGCCCCACTTCCAGGGCACCGAGATCGTCTACAGCGGCACCACCGAGGTCATGGCCGCCTACGCAGCGTTGGCCATCAATGCCGGTGCACGCATCATCGGTGGTTGCTGCGGCACGTCCCCGGCCCACCTCGCCGCGATGCGCAAAAGCCTCGACGACGCCACCGTTGGCGACCGTCCGACGCTCGAGGAGATCGTCGCCACCACCGGTCCGCTGACGAACTCGGCCCCGAACGCTGAGAGCGGAAACGGACGCGAGCGCAGTCGAGGTCGTCGCTCCGCCGAGTGAAGCGCCGGCCTTGGACGTTCGGCTGAAGTGAGCCGAGGCGAGGCCCGACTGAACGGACGTCGTTCCCGTCTGCGATGCTCGGCGCCATGAGCACTCCCAGTCACGAGACGGCGCCGCTGCCGCGCTCCATCGCAGCAGCGTTCGATCTCAGCGGTCGGGTGGCCATCGTCACCGGCGCGGCCGGTGGCATCGGGTTGGCATCTGCCGCCACGCTCGCGAGGGCCGGGGCCCACGTGGTGCTCACCGACGTGCAGGCCACTCAGGTGCAGAACCAGGCGGCCGCGCTGACGGACGAGGGGTTGTCGTGCGAGGGCGTCGCGCTGGACGTGTCTCGGCAGGCAGACGTCAACGCGCTGGTCGACGACGTCGTCGCCCGCCACGGCCGGCTCGACGTGATGATGAACAACGCCGGCGTGATCGACGACACGAGCCCGCTCACTGTGACCGAAGCGGACCTCGACCGCGTGCACGCGGTCAACTTCAAAGGTGTCGTGTTCGGCGCCCAGGCCGCCGCCCGGGTGATGATCGCGGCCGGCGGGGGCAGCATCATCAACGTCACGTCCGGGGCCGTCGACATCGCGCTCGCCCAGTACACCGGGTACTCCACCGCGAAGGCGGCCGCCCATCAGTTCAGTCGCGGCCTGGCGATCGAGATCGCCAAGAAGTCGGTGCGCGTCAACACGCTCGCTCCGGGCTGGACCGACACGCCGATGAACGAGCGCCACGTGCGCAACGAGGACGGCTCGATCGATCCCACGCGCAAGGCCGACTACGTGCAGCAGCGGGCCAACTGGGCCCCATTGCAGATGACCGGCGATCCGCTCGACCAGGCGTACGCAGTGCTCTACCTGGCGTCGGACGCATCGAGGTACGTGACGGGTCAGGTGATCCGCGTGAACGGAGGAGTGACGATGCCATGGTGAGCCTCAGCGACGAGAAGATCTTGATCACGGGAGTCGCGGGGCAGATCGCGTTCCCGATGGCGAGGCTGCTGGCGGCCGACAACGAGGTGTGGGGCCTGGCCCGGTTCACCGATCCCACCGGCGTCGACAAGGTGCGCGCCGCCGGGATCACGCCGGTGATCTGCGACCTCGGTGTCGGCGACATGTCCGCGGTGCCCGACGACTTCACGTTGGTCATCCACCTCGCCGCGTTCATCGGGCCGGGGATGGACTACGACCTCGCGATCCGCGACAACGCCGAGGCGACCGGTCTGTTGTTGCAGCACTGCCGATCGGCGCGGGCTGCGCTCGTGATGTCGACCCACTCGGTCTACAAGCCGCAGGAAGACGCGATGTACGTCTTCCACGAGACGGCACCCCTCGGCGACTGCAACAACACCACGTCACCGCCGTACTCGGCCTCGAAGATCGCTCAGGAGGCCGTCGCTCGGTTCTGTGCGCGTGCCTTCGACATCCCCGTCACGATCGCGAGGATGAACGCTTCCTATGGACCGAACGGCGGCCTGCCGGCGATCCACGCGAACATCCTCGCCGAGGGCAACCCGGTCACGACGCGGTGGGATCCGTGCATGTACAGCCCGATCTACGAGGACGACATCAACCTCCAGGTCGCTGCGCTCCTCGAGGCCGCGTCGACTCCCGCGACGATCGTCAACTGGGCCGGCGACGAGCCGGTCAGCGCGCAGGAATGGTCGGCCTACGCCGGCGAGCTGATGGGCATCGAGGCCACGGTCAACGTGACGCCCATCGAGAACACGCTGCGCGGCTCGATCGCCGACACGACCCGCCGGCTGTCGATCACCGGTCCGTGCACCGT
>JAOBWQ010000199.1 GCA_025463425.1 Ilumatobacteraceae bacterium
AGCAGAGGATGTTCGTGCAGGCGATCGCGCGGTGGTGGGCGCCGATGATGTCGCGGATGACGCCGCCGACACCGGTGTTGGCGCCACCGAACGGCTCGATCGCGGACGGGTGGTTGTGGGTCTCGCATTTCAGCGCGTAGGTGCGGTCGGGGCCGAACTTGACGATGCCCGCGTTGCCGTCGAACGCGGACACGACGAATGGTGCGGCGATCTCGGTGGTCGAACGGCGCAGGCGGGCGAGCAGCGGCTCAGAGGCGTTGCCGCTCTCGTCGTCGGACTGCACCACGTCGGCGCGGAAGCTCTTGTGCGCGCAGTGCTCGCTCCACGTCTGGGCCAACGTCTCCAGCTCGGCGTCGGTGGGGAGGCGTCCGATGGCCGCGAAGTGCTCGCGGATCACGTGCAGCTCGGCGAGGTCGAGGGCCAGGCCGCGTGCCTTGCCGAGCTGGGTCAGCGCGGCGTCGTCGGCGGGGAGCTCGATCCGCTCGGTGTGCGCGTCGACGGCGCTGCCGGCCGCGAAGCCGGGCTCGACGGACGTGCCGAGGCTCCAGCGCTCGATCACCGCGTTTGCCCAGCGACCCCGGATCTCTGCGTCGTCCGGGGCGGTGTCGTCAGCATCGAGGTCGATCAACCGGCCGACCGAGGCATCGGTGATGGCGACGCCGAGCAGATCCGCAGCATGCACGACCTGGGCCGCAGCGGTGTCCGTGACCCCGGGGATCAGCCCGATGTCGAGCTGATCGACACCGACCGGAGCGTCCCACGCGCCGACCTCCAGCAGGGGATCGACGAGCACCCGGGCGAGCCGATCGAGGTCGTGTTGGTTCAGGTCACCGACGATCGTGATCGTCGTCGCGGTGGTGTCCGGGAACGTGTCGCTGCCGTGCGAACGGAGGGTGAGGCGGTGCCGTCTGCTCGTCGCAGCGTCCACATCAGCCATGTCACGACCCTAGGCAACGGCTCCCGATCGCCCTCGCCCGCTGAACGAAAAGTCAATGTTTTCGGCCGCGGTTGTGCCGCCGACTTCCAACCGACGGTCCTACGGACCGAACCCCTGCACTGAAACGGGGGCGACGTTGTGGTGGGTTGCGTCTGCGGCGGCCGACCCAAAACCAGGAGGTTCTGGGGACAATCTCGATGGACGTTCCAGAGGAATTGTCCCCAGTCCCCACGACGCGGGAGTGGCCGCCGCAGCCGACACCCGCCGCAGCATCGCCCCCGTTTCATTGCATGGTTCCGGGCCGAAGAACCACCCCCGAGGTGCGTCAGACGGGGCGCAGCTCGCGGCGTTCGAAGGTGATCTCCTCGACGAAGTCGAGATCGACGTCGACGCCGAATCCGGGGCCGGTGGGCACCTCGATCCGGCCGTCGACCATCTCGAACGGGCGGGTGATGTCCTGGGTCCAGTAGCGCTTGGTGGCGGAGATGTCGCCGGGCAGGGTGAAGCCCGGCAGCGACGCGAGGGCGAGGTTGGCCGCCCGACCGATGCCGGTCTCGAGCATGCCGCCGCACCAGACCGGGATGCCCAGCGCCCGGCAGTGGTCGTGGATCTTCACCGCGGCGAGGTAGCCGCCGACGCGAGCTGGCTTGATGTTGATGATGTGCGCTGCGTTCAGGGCCAGCGCGGTCCGGGTGTGGTCGAGCGAGCGGATCGCCTCGTCGAGGCACACCGGGGTGGTGATCCGTCGGGCCAGCTCGGCGTGGCCGACGAGATCGTCCTCACCGAAGGGTTGCTCGATCAGCAACAGCGCCAGCTCGTCGAGCTGGGCGAGGTGGTCGATGTCCTCGACGAAGTAGGCCGTGTTGGCGTCGACCTGGAGGCGGATGTCGGGGTTGGCCTCACGAACCCGGCGCACCGGCTCGATGTCGAAGCCCGGCTCGATCTTCAGCTTGACCCGGGTGTAGCCGTCCTCGACGTAGCCGGCGACGTTGCTGACGAGCTCGTCGATCGTGTCGGTGATGCCGACCGACACGCCGACCTCGACCGACGTGCTGGTCCCGCCGATGTACTGCTGGAAGCTGATCCCGGCGGCGCGCAGCTGCACGTCGAGGAGCGCCATCTCCAGCGTCGCCTTGGCCATCCGGTGGCCCTTGACCGGCTCGAGCACGTCGGCGACGTCCTCTGCGCGCAGCGCACCGTGGGCGAACAGGCGCGGCACGAGATGATCGCTGAAGACGTGATCGGCGGCGTCGAGGAACTCGCTGAGGTACAGCGGATCGCTCTCGATCGAACACTCGGCCCAGCCTTCACCGTGCTCGGTCACGACCCGCGCGATCATCATCTCGCGCACGGTCTCGGTGCCGAAGCTGGTGCGGAACGGTCGGACCAGGGGCATCTTCAGCCGCCGTAGCTCGAACAGCTGGGGCGTGAAGCGCAGATCGGATGCCGTGTCGTCCATTGCCCCAACTGTTGCACGTCCCTCCTACTGTTGGTGCATGGATGCACCCGCCGCGGCACACGTCGAGATCGCGTTGATCGAGTCCCCCGAGGACTGCGCATTGCTGGCCAGGGTGCTGGCCGACGTCTGGGGCTTCGCCGAGTCGAGCGCCGTCGCGTCTCCCGACACGTTGCGGGCGATGACGTTCTCCGGTTGCTACGTGGCCGGGGCGCGAGTCGACGGCCAGTTGATCGGCGGCGGGTTCGGCTGGCCGACGCACGTCGACCTCGGCGCCGGGGGTAGCGAGTGGCGGCTGCATTCCCACGTGATCGGCTTCCTCGACGGGTTCCGTTCACTCGGCATCGGCGCGCTGATCAAGCACCACCAGCGCGACTTCGTCCGCGGCCAAGGGTTGGCGGCGATCGAGTGGACCTACGACCCCCTGCACGCCGCGAACGCGCGGTTCAACCTCGCCAAGCTCGGGGCTCGGGTCACGGGCTTCCACAACGACTTCTACGGCCGGCTGGAGGACGAGTTCAGCGCCGGGCTCGGCTCGGACCGCTTCACGGTGCGTTGGGGTGTCGACGACGTGCCACCGGCCGAGCTCGTCGTGGCCGAAGATCTCGACCGCCTCCCGATCCTCGCGGTGGGCGGAGACGGCGGACCGGTGGTCACCGAGGCGACGGGGTCGAAGGTCTTCGCCGAGCTGCCGCCGAACATCGTCGAGATACGGAAGTCGAACAAGGCCCTGGCACTCGAGTGGCGCGACGCGTTCGACTCGACCGTCGGCCGCGAGGTGACGGCGGGCGGACGCGTGCTCGGAGTGAGCCGCGACCTCGCCTACCTCATCGACCGTCCCACCTGATCGGTTCTCCGCGTCGAAAAGCGCGTTGTCGGGGACTGGACCTTGCTGGGAACCGCGGGTGGGGTCAGGTCTGGCGGGGGAGGAGGATCTGTGCGGCGGCGTCGAGCTCGGCCATCCAGCCCTCGGGGCCACCCGGCTCGACGATCGGGAGGACGACGAACTTGGTCGTCCCGACGTCGACGAACCGGTCGATGGTCGCGAGCAACGCATCCCACCCCTGCGGCACGAGCTCGGCGATGTCCTCGATGTCCGGTCGCCGCGCGGCCAGGCCGGCCACGAGTGCTTCGGGGAGTGGTCCGTGCGTGTAGGGGATCAGCACGCCGAAGTGGTCCGCGGGGATGGCTCGATCGTGCTCCGCGGCGACCTGTTCGATGACCGGCCTCGCAATGGCGACGTCGGCCGGGGTGACGAACGAGGGCAGCCACCCGTCGGCCATCCGCCCGACACGCTTCAGCTCGGACGGGGCGATGCCGCCGAGCCAGACCTCGAGCGGGTTCTGCTTCGGCTTCGGCAGCACGCGCAACGCGTCGTAGTGGAACCGCTCGCCGTGGAACGTGGTGGTCTCGTCGGCCCAGCAGGAGCGCATCACTGCGAGCGCCTCGTCGAAGATCTTGGCTCGGTCCTTGCGCTCCACGCCGAAGGCCTGCTGCTCGTGCGGGTTGGCCACACCGAGCCCGAACGCCGGCAGCAACCGCCCATTGCTCAACCGGACCAACGTGGCCAGCTCCTTGGCCAGCACGACCGGGTTGCGGCCGGGCAGCACCATCACGCTCATCCCGAACTTGAGGCGCGTCGTGCGGCCGGCGGCGAACGACATCGCCACCAGCGGGTCGGGCGCGTCTCCGCCGATCCGCTCGCTCAGCCAGAGGCTGTCGAACCGCAAACGCTCCAAGGCATCGACCACATCGGCGAAGCCCCCATCGTTGAGGTGGGTCCCGGTTCCGAGCCCATACCCGATCCGAACCTTCATCGGGCCGTCATCGCCGTGCGATCCGGGCGATGATCTCCGCCGTCTCGACCGGCATCGAGTTGAAGGGCGAATGGTCGGTGTCGAGCGTCTCGACTGCGCTGCAGCGCGCCGCCATGAAGTCCTGGTGGGCGACCGGGATCGCCTGGTCGGCGAGGCAGCGCACGTACGTCGACGGCGTGTGCCGCCAGGTCGCCACCTTGGCCGGTTCGATCATGGTCGCCAGCGGTTGCGGGCACAGACGGGCGACGTTGGCCGGAGTCGCCATCGGGTCGCAACTTCCGTAGAACGCGTCGTGGGCGAGAGCGGGATCGATGGTGCTCACGCCATCGCCGATGACGATGGCTCGCGCCAGCGCGTTGGGCTGGTGCGGGCCGGGCGAGCTCGGCATCGACTTGGTGAGGCCGATCACCGACTCGCCGACGTCGAGCGCGTAGGCGCACACGTAGACGTGGTGGTAGATGTCGGCGCCGTCGGCGACGACCTCACCGATCACGGCACCGCCGTAGGAATGGCCGACGAGCAGGATCGGCCGGTCGAACATCGCGATCGTCGCGGCGACTGCCGCCGCGTCGGTGCTCATGTCGCCGAGCGGCGCGGTCGACGCGCCGTGGCCGGGGAGATCGATCGCCAGGGAGGGGATTCCACGGGAATCGAGCTCAGCCTGCAGTGCTGCCCAGCACCAGGCACCGTGCCACGCCCCGTGGACGAGGACGACGAGTGGGGACTCGGGCGCTTCCATCGACGCATCGTGCCACACGCGTTCGTCACGGCGTGCCGCAACGGACGCGGGTTCAGCGAGCGGGGACCCGGACCTTGACGACCGTGACCCGGTGGTTGCGCTCCGGGCGGCGGTTGGTGACGGCCCAGCTGGCGGCGAATGCCGCGACCATGACCGTCAACACCACGACGTTCTGGGAGAGGTGAGCGACCGAGGAGAGCAACCAGGCGACGGTCGCGGCGACCATCGTGAGGACTGCGGCAGCAGCGGCGACGGGGGCGACGGAGAGGGAGCTGCGCCGGTGGGGGGAGACGATGTGCGCGTTCATATGTATCTAGACGTATCTGTCGACCAGTTCGATACGGAACCAAACACATCTTCTCCAAACCGCAATGTTCAGCGCCGCGCCGTGGTTCGATCGGAGGCGGCGAGGCACGTGCCCTAACGTTCGACACATGACCTCGACCGATCTCGACCCGCTCTCCCTGTTCCGCCTCGACGATCAGGTGGCTGTCGTCACCGGGGCGTCATCCGGGCTGGGCGAGCGCTTCGCACGAGTGCTGCACGCGGCGGGAGCGACGGTGGTGGTGGCCGCACGCCGCATGGAGCGGCTCGAGGCGCTGGCTGCGGACCTTCCCGGCACGCTGGCGGTGCAGGCGGATCTCGCCCAGCCGGACGACCGCGAGCGGTTGATCGCGACCGCGATCGAGCAGTGCGGCTCGGTGCACGTGCTCGTCAACAACGCCGGCATCAGCACGGTCACGAGTGTCGAGGACGAGGAGCTGGACCGGTTCCGTGAGGTGATGGAGGTCAACGTCACCGCCGTCTGGCACCTCAGCAAGCTGGCGGCCGCGCCGATGGTGGAGCAGGGCTACGGCTCGATCGTCAACATCGCGTCGATGCTCGGCCACGTCGCCGGCTCGCCGATCAAGCAGTCGAACTACTGCGCCTCGAAGGGCGCGGTCGTGAACCTGACCCGCGAGTTGGCCGTGCAGTGGGCGCGCAAGGGGCTCCACGTGAACGCGCTGTGCCCGGGCTGGTTCGAGAGCGAGATGACCGCCGGGATGGAGAGCGACGAGGGCAGCCAGCGCTTCGTCAAGCAGAACTCGCCGATCCCGCGCATGGGCTACGCGCACGAGCTCGATGGGGCGCTCCTGCTCCTCGCCAGCCGCGCGAGCACGTTCCTCACCGGCCAGTCGATCATCGTCGACGGAGGCTGGACGGCTCGCTGAGCACGCCAGTGCGACGCGAGCAACCCTCAGACGGTCAGATGCTCGGGGTGCGGTGGGCCCAGGGGGCGGCCTGCTCCAGTTGGGCGGCGATCCGGTAGAGCACGTCCTCGCGCCCGTACGCGGCGACCAGCTGCACGCCGACGGGAAGGCCGGCCGCGCTCCAGTGCAGGGGCAGGCTGATTGCCGGCTGGCCGGATGTGTTGAACGGCGGGGTGAACGGCACGAACTGGCCGGACCGGGCCAGCGCGTCCATCGGGCGCTCGGCGACGTTGCGGATGGTGCCCAGCGGGATCGGCACTTCGGCCAGCGTCGGCGTGAGCAGCAGATCCCAGCCGTCGGCCCACCAGCCCTGCATCGCGCGGCGGTACTGGGCGACAGCGGCGAGCGCGAGTGCGTACTCGACGGAGGTGAAGTGCGATGCGAACTCGGCCTGCGCACGGTTCATCGGCTCGAACTCGTCGTCGGCCAGCGGACGCCCGATCATGCCCTCGAACCGCTTGAGCGCGATGCCCATGTTGGCACTCCACAGCGCGCCGAACTGGGCCCCGAACGACGCATCCTCCAGCGCAGCGGGCCACGCCCGCTCGACGTCGTGGCCGAGTGACTCCAGCAGCGTCGCTGCGTTGTTCGCGGCCA
This sequence comes from Ilumatobacteraceae bacterium, assembly GCA_025463425.1. Classification (GTDB taxonomy): domain Bacteria; phylum Actinomycetota; class Acidimicrobiia; order Acidimicrobiales; family Ilumatobacteraceae; genus WLMZ01. The sequence goes on from JAOBWQ010000199.1 coordinate 6,797, forward strand.
GCGTGCACTCGGCATCGACATGGCCACCCTGGGGATGGTGGTCGAGCACCCCGATCCGCAGCCGACCCGGGTCGGCACCGACCTCGGCGAGGTACGGCCGTGCCGGTGCCGGAGCGATCACCGTGTCGCCGATGCCGGGGCCGTGGGTGGCGTCGAGCAGGGCCGCCGAGTCGCGCACGGTGCGGCTGACGCAGTGCTCGACGCCCAGACCGCTCTCGTCGCGCTGGGGGCCGAACGTGATCCGCCCCTGGCTCGGCTTCAGCCCGACCAGGCCGCAGCACGACGCCGGAATGCGGATCGAGCCGCCGCCATCGGTCGCGTGCGCGAACGGGACCAGCCCGGCAGCGACCGCCGCGGCGGCGCCGCCGCTGGAGCCGCCGGGCGTACGGTCCAGGTCCCAGGGGTTGTGAGTTGCACCCCACGCGACCGGCTCGGTGGTGGGCACGCTGCCCAGCTCAGGGCTGTTCGTGCGCCCGGCGATCACGAGGCCCGCAGCCTTGTAACGGGCGACGAGGGTGGTGTCAGCCGGCGAGATCACGTGCTCGCGTCGGAGCGCGACGTTGCCGTTGCTGATCCGTTGGCCGCCGTATGCGGCCCAGAGGTCCTTGATCAGGAACGGCACCCCGTGGAACGGGCCCGGCGGCAGGGCCGGATCCGCAGCCACCTCACGCGCATGATCGAACCAGCGGATGGTGACCGCGTTCAGCGCCGGGTCGATCCGTTCGATCCGCTCGATCGCGGCCTCGAGCAGCTCGGACGGCGAGACGTCGCCGCTCGCCACCAGTGCAGCCTGGTCGGTTGCGTCCATCCAGCGGGTGTCATCGGCGAGTGAGCTCATCTCGCCGTGTGTAGCACCGTTCTGGCCCCGGGTGTGAACGCTGCTGACCGGGCGAAGCGGCCGGGCGCTGAATCGACGCCGAGCTTTCGGGCCCGGCTGGGTAGCGTGGCCGCACGTGAGCGACACCTCGACCGCGCCGGAACCCGGTCTCCTCCCCGTGCCGACGGGTCGCGAGGTGCTCGCCGACCGGGACGTTCGCAACTTCATCGTCTCCAACGTGCTGATCTACACCGGCGTCGCGTTGCAACTCGCGCTGGTCGGCAAAGAGGTGTTCGACATCACGGGCCGCGAGAGCGACCTCGCGTGGCTCGGATTCGCCGAGTTCCTCCCCGCCCCGTTCCTGGTGTTCGTCACCGGCGCGGTGGCCGACCGGTTCAACCGCAAGAAGGTCGCCGCGTTGGCGATCGGTGGGGAACTGCTGTGCATGGTCGCGCTGGCCCTCTACTCGTCCTCCAAGCCGACCGCAGCGTGGCCGTTCTTCGTGATCGCAGGTGTCTTCGGAGCGTTCCGTTCCTTCAACGCGCCGGCCGTCCGGTCGATGCCGCCGATGGTTGCCCCCGCGGGTGCGCTGCCCCGCGTCATCGCACTGTTCAGCGCGACCTTCACCGGAGCCACCATCATCGGCGCAGCGGTCTCCGGGGTGCTGTACGTGATCAGTCCGTGGGTCGGCTACACGGTGGCCGCGGCCCTCGTCGCGATCGGCCTCGCCTGGCTGATGGTCGTCCGCTTCCGCCGCCAGCCTCCACCGCGCGATCCGGAGACGCGGCCCACGCTCAAGTCGGCAATGGAAGGCATCGCGTTCATCCGGCGCACGCCGATCCTGCTCAGCATCATCTCGCTCGACCTCTTCGCGGTCCTGCTCGGCGGCGCGGTGGCGCTGCTCCCGGCCATCGCCGAGGATCGGCTCCACGTCGGCGACGTCGCCTACGGGTGGCTGCGCGCCGCCCCTGGCATCGGCGCCGCAGCGATGGCCGTGTTCTTGTCAGCGCGGCCGTTGCGGCGACATGTCGGCCGCAGCCTGTTGTTGGCGGTCGGCGTGTTCGGCGCGGGCACGGTCGTCCTCGGCTTCACCCACAACTTCGCCGTCGCGTTCGCGGCGCTGCTGGTCTTGACGGGCGCCGACATGGTCAGCGTCTTCGTGCGCACGTCGCTCGTCCCGCTCGTCACGCCCGACGAGAAGCGAGGCCGGGTGCTGGCCGTGGAGAACGTGTTCATCGGCGCCTCGAACGAGCTCGGCGCGTTCGAGAGCGGCATGGCCGCACAACAGCTCGGGCTCTTCCCCGCCGTCGCCGGCGGGGGCGCGGCCACGATGTTGGTCGTTGCCGGGTTCTGGTTCTTCTTCCCGACGATCCGCCGGATCGACCGCTTCGAGGACCTCGTCCACGAGGAGAACAACTTCCCCGCCCCGACGGCG
>JAOBWQ010000527.1 GCA_025463425.1 Ilumatobacteraceae bacterium
AGCAGGTCCTCGCCTTCGCCCGCGCACCCGGCCAGTCGGTCGGTGACGCGCTGGGTGGCACGCCGTGCTCGGCCCCTCAGGTCGCCGAGCCGCAGGGCGAGGCGATCGCGTTCTCGGCCGACGGCGATCGGTACTTCACGTCAGGCGAGGTCCAGTTGGCACGCGAGTCCAATGCGATCGCCGCCACCGACCCACTCCCGCTGGCGCGTTTCGCGATCGCCCCACTGGCGACCGTTGCGACGACCACGTCAGTCGCACCGACGACAACGATCGCGTCGATCACGAGGATCACAACGGTCGCGACCACGACGGCCGAGCCGACGACATCAGCAGCCGCAACAGCGACGACCGTTGCGCCGAACACCACCAGCGCGCCCGCGCCGACGCGGCACACCACGAACTCGCGCAGCCGCTGGTGGCTGTGGTCGGGCCTCGGGTTGATCGCCGTCGGGATCGGCCTCGCCCTGCTGGTGCCGCGCCGGCGCAGGTCGCGCACGCCCTGAACGAGCGCACCGCAGCCGAGGTATGGGAACATGATCAGCCATTGACCCCGAGGATGGCCATGCCGAGCTCTGAGTCCCGCAACCTCCAGCCGGGTGCCGAGCGGGTCCCCGCCGACACGATCGGCGCGTTCATGGGCGAGCCTCGGCTGCTGGTGGCAGGGGCCCGACGCGGTGTCCTGGCCGAACGCACGCTGGCAGTCAAGGACCTCTTCGACGTCGCCGGCACGGTCACGGGTGCCGGCAACCCGACCTTCGCTGCCGGTCGCTCCCCCGCGGCCGCCAATGCTCCCGCTGTCGAGGCGCTCGTGCGGGCCGGCGCATCCGTGGTCGGCAAGACGATCACCGACGAGCTGGCGTACTCGCTCGCCGGCACCAACGTGCACTACGGCACGCCGCGCAACGTCGGCGCACCTGGGCGGATCCCAGGCGGATCGTCAGCTGGCTCGGCGGCGGCGGTCGGTGCGGGTCTGGTCGACCTCGCCCTGGGCACCGACACCGGCGGCTCGATCCGTGTGCCGGCGAGCTACTGCGGCGTCTACGGGTGGCGGCCGACGCACGGCGCTGTCTCGGCCGACGGAGTGGTGCCGCTGGCGCCGTCGTTCGACTCGATCGGCCTGTTCGCCGGCGATCCGTACCTGCTCGCCACCGCGGCCGAGGTGCTCTTGTCGACCGCTGCGAGCCCGGCGCCGGCGGTGCTGTCGATCCGGCTCGCACTGATCGCAGAAGCACTCCCCGGGATGCCCGACGGCATCGCGGCTGCGCTCGACCAGCTGGCCGCTCGACTCGGCACGACGGGCGACGCGTCGCAGGTCGAGCTCGGGATCGATCTCGACCACGCTGGTGGCGTGTTCCGCACGCTGCAGGGGGCCGAGGCCTGGGCCACCCATGGTGCGTGGATCACCGCTGCGCAGCCACGGTTCGGACCCGGCATCGCGGCGCGGTTCCGCGCGGCCTCACTCGTGGCGGCGGACCAGGTCGCAGTCGCCCAGCCGGAGCGGCAGCGGATCACGGAGCTGATGCAGGCGGCGACCGCTGACGGAACGATCCTTGTGATGCCGGCCGCGCACGGTGCGGCCCCGCCCATCGATGCGTCGGCGGAGGCCACCGAGCGCCAACGTGCCCAGAACCTGCGCCTCACATGCCTCGCCGGCCTCGCCCGGCTTCCGGTCGTCGTCGCTCCCTTGCTCCGCACCGAGGGCATGCCGCTCGGTGTGGCGTTCGTCGGTGCGTCGGGCTCGGACCTCCGGCTCCTGGCGTCGGTCGAGCAACTGGTCGCTCAGCTGGCCGTCGAGCCGTAGACCTCGAGCGCTGCGTCGATGCCGCCGCCGTGTGGTGTCAGGTGCCCGTTGCGGCGCAGCACCTGCTCCAGCGCGGCCAGCGTGGTCAGCACGGCGTCGGTGCGCGCGTTGTACCCCATCGTGCCGATCCTCCAGATCTTGCCGTGCAGCGGACCGAACGACGTGCCGATCTCGATGCCGAACTGGTCGAGCAGCTGGCCCCGGGCGCGGTCGCCGTCGACGCCCGTCGGGATCTCCACGCCGACGACGTTGTTCATCTTGTGCGTCACGTCACCGAACACGACCAACCCCAACCCGCGCACGCCGGCCAGCATCGCCTCGCCGTGCAGGCGGTGGCGTTCGACCGTCTCGGCGAGGCCGTCCTCGACGATGATCCGCGCGCACTCGCGAGCTGCGTAGAGCATCGATGTCGCCTCGGTGTGATGGTTCAACCGCCGTTCACCCCAGTAGTCGAGCAGCATCGCGACGTCGAAGTAGTTCGAGCGGATACGTGTCGCCGCGGCGGTCTCGCCGTCGGCTCGAAGTCCGGCCTCGATCGACTTGCGCCGGGTGATGACCTCGACCGCTCGCGGCGAGAACGTGACCGGCGAGCTGCCCGACGGCCCGGCCAGGCACTTCTGCAACCCGGCCGTGACGGCGTCGATGTGCCACGCATCGGCCTGGAACGTGTTCCCGCCCAGCGAAGCCGTGACATCGGCGTAGAGCAGCACGTCGTGCTCGCGGCAGAGGCGGCCGACCTCGGCCAGCGGCTGGCACATCGTCGTCGACGTGTCGCCCTGCACCGTCGCCAACAGCTTCGGGCGCGTCCGCAGAATGGCTTCTTCGATCATCGCCGGATCGACGACCCGTCCCCACGGAACCTCGCAGGTCTCGACGTTCGCATCGCAGCGCTCGGCGATCTCGCGCAACAGGTGTCCGAAGCGGCCGAACACGGGGATCAGGACCGTGTCGCCGGGTTCGATCAGCGAGACCAGTGCGGCCTCGATGCCGGCGCGCGCCGTGCCGTCGATCAGGAACGTCGCCTCGTTCTCGGTCGCGAACACCGAGCGGTACAGCGCCATGGTGTCGTTCATCGCCTGCGTCATCGCGGGATCGAACTGACCGATCAGCTGCGCAGACATCGCGCGCAGCACGCGCGGATCGGCATTGATCGGGCCGGGGCCCATCAGCAGCCGCTGTGGTGGGTTGAAAGTTGCGAAGGTGGTCATGGGTCCGCCAGTGGGCCGGGAGGTGGAAAGTTGTCGATCCAGTGCTGGGCGATGTCCGTTCTGCGACACACCCACACGTCATCGCGCGACGTGATGTGCTCGATCAGCCGCTGCAGCGCAGCGAAGCGCGCCGGCCGCCCGACGACCCGGGCGTGGAGCCCGATCGACAGCATCTTGGGGTGCTCGATCCCTTCTTCGTACAGCACGTCGAACGCGTCGCGGCAGTAGGTGAGGAACTGCTCGCCGGAGTTGAAACCCTGCGGCGTGACGAAGCGCATGTCGTTGGTGTCCAGCGTGTACGGGATCACGAGGTGCGACTGGCCGCCGACGGTGGTCCAGTACGGCAGATCGTCGGCGTAGGAGTCCGAGTCGTACAGGAAGCCGCCGTGCTCGACGACGAGATCGCGGGTGCGCGGGGAATCGCGGCCGGTGTACCAACCTGTGGGCGGTACGCCGGTCAGCTCAGTGAGGATCCGCACGCCCTCGGCCATGTGCGCCCGCTCGGTCTCGACGTCCATGTCCTGGTAGCTGATCCAGCGAAGGCCGTGACAGGCGATCTCGTGGCCGGCGTCGACGATCGCCTGGGCGACGCCCGGGTTCGCCTGGAGCGCGCGGGCGACGCCGAACACGGTCAACGGCAGGTGGTGCTTCTCGAACAGTCGCAGGATCCGCCACACCCCGGCCCGGGAGCCGTACTCGTACAACGACTCCATGCTCATGTGCCGGTCCGCGAACGGTTGTGCGGCGACGATCTCGGACAGGAACGTCTCCGACGCCGGATCGCCGTAGATCACGTTGTTCTCCGCACCCTCCTCCACGTTCAGCACGAAGGACACGGCGATCCGTGCGCCACCCGGCCACTTCGGATCCGGCGGGGTCGCGCCGTACCCGACCAGGTCGCGTCGCGGACCGCCCGCGAGCTCGGTCGTGCCCCAGCGTGGAATCGCGGGATCGGTCATTCCGTGCGACCGTGATCGGTGGCGCGAGCGGAGTCCAGGGCCAGGATCGTGTCGAGCAGCGCCCGTGCGCCGAGTGCCAGCTGGCCGTGGTCGGTGTCCTCGGTCGGTGAGTGGCTGACCCCGCCGACGCTCGGCACGAAGATCATCGCCATCGGCACGTGGTGGCCGAGGATCTGCGCGTCGTGGCCGGCACCGCTGGGCAGACGCATCCAATCGGACCCACTCGACGCGACGACGCGCTCGATCGTGGCGACGATCTGCGGATCGGCGTGGGTCGGCTCCACCCGCTGACCCCATCGCAACGCGAGCTCCACAGAGCGCCGTGCCGCGATCTCGTCGGCGATCGCTTGGATCACCGGCATCGCGGCGTCGAGCCGATCGCTGTCCTCGTCGCGATACTCCGCGCTGAGCACCACCCGCCCGGGAACGACGTTGCGCACGTTCGGCCGGACCTCGAGGTGACCGCACGTGGCCACGCGCACCGAGTCCTCGCTGTTGGGGAGCTGTTCGAAGGCGAGCACGAAGTCGGCGGCCGCGGCGAGTGCGTCGTGGCGGAGCGCCATCGGGGTCGTGCCGGCGTGGTTCGCCGCACCGCGGATCTCGACGTCCACACCCTGGCGCCCGGTGATCGCGTCGACGACGCCCAGCACGGCGCCGCTGGCTGCCAACACCGGCCCCTGCTCGATGTGCAGCTCGACCAAGGCGCTGATCCGGGACAGGTCCCAGGCCGCGGCGGCGAGATCATCGGGATCACCGCCCGCCGCAGCGATGCGGTCGCCGAGCGACACATCGCCGTCGTCGAGTGCGGCGAGCTCCGCCGCTTCGAGCTGGCCCACGAGCGCGCGGCTACCGGTCATGCCTCGCGTGCCGCGAGCGCCTTCCTCATTGGCGAACGCGACGACGCACAGGCCTTGGGCGAGCTCGGCCGAGACATCGGCCAATGCTGCAGCCACCTCGACCGCTGCCACCACCCCGTACGCGCCGTCGAGCCAGCCGCCGTCGACGACGGTGTCGAGGTGGCTGCCACTGACCATCCAGGTATCGACAGGCCCGGCGCGACGACCGACGAGGTTCGCCGCGGCGTCGACGGTCACGGTGAGTCCTGCGGCGGTCATCCAACCGCCGACCAGATCTCTGGCGCGAACATCGTCCACCCCGAATGCTTCACGGGTGACCCCGCCTCCGCCGGATGCGCCGACCCCACGCAGCTCGGTCAGTCGGGCGATCAGTCGATCCGCGTCGATCCGCACGGTCGGCGTGCTCACGGGGCCACCAGCTGCTCGATGCGCAGCGCGGCGATCCTGCGGACCTGGATCATCGCCGTCGCTCGTTCGGTCTCCGCCGGGTTCTCCAGTCGGCTGGTCAACGCGGCGTCGATGTCGTCCACCGTGAGACCGCGTACCGCGATGATGAACGGGAACCCGAACGTCTCCAGGTAGCGCGCGTTGCCGATGCGCAGTCGCTCTCGTCGATCGTTCTCGATCTCGCTCAATCCGGCCGACGCCTGCTCGTCCTGGGACGCCTTGGCCATCGGCCCGGTCGCACCGAGCACCGGGTGGGCGCGCAGCAGGGCGAGGGCGGCTTCGTCGTCGAGAGAGGCAGCGGCCTCGTCGAACGCGGCGATCAGATCGGCACGTGTCGCGAAGGGGCAACGCGAATAGGCAGCGGCAGCCAACTGTGGCGACGATTCGTACACAGCGCCGAACGTGTACACGAAGCGGTCGCGGTCGAGCAGGCTGACGGCGTCGGCGGTGAGGAGCGGCGGCACCACCATCAGCTTCCGCGGTAGGTGGTGTACGACCACGGCGACACGAGGAGGGCGACGTGCACGTGGGTGTCGGACTCGGCGACCTTGAACTGCACGGGAACGTCGGCGAAGAACGTGGTCGCGCCGTCGGGGAGCGTTCGGGCGAAGTAGTCGCCCACGCCGTATGACACCTCGTACGTGCCGGACTGCATCGTCTCCGGGCCCAACAACGGTGCATCGGTGCGTCCGTCCGCGTTGGTGACGGTCTCGATGATCGACGTCCGGGACGTGCCATCGAGGCGCGTCAGCGTGAGCCGCATCCCCGCTGCCGGCACGCCGCGGCCGACATCCAGCACGTGCGCCGTGAGGCGCGGCTCGGCTCCGGCCGGGCTCATCGGCACGGACCGGCGAGGATCGAGTCGCAGATCCCGTTGATGATCGTCGCGCCGTCTTCAGCGGCCAGCTCGCGGTACCAGTCCGCCGTCTTCTCGGGATCGTGGCCGTGGGTGATGTGGGCGCGCTTGGTGGCCCGGGCGATGATCTGCGCTGCACGGGGCACGCGCTCGACGGAGAACCGGGCCAGCGCATCGGCCACCCCGATGCTGGTCGTGGTCAGGTAGTTGGCGAGCACCAGCGCGTCCTCCATCGCCAGGCAACCGCCCTGGCCGAGGTCGGGTGCCGTGGTGTGCGCGGCGTCGCCGATCAGCACCACCCGCCCACGCGCGAACGACTGGATGGGATCGTGCGAGTGGATGGCCACCGATGCGGTGCCGCTCTCGTTGATGGAGTCGATCAGGTGCTGCACCTCCGCGCCCCAACCGGCGAAGTGGCGCCGCAGGAGCTGCTGCGGCCCCTCGCGGCTCGGCAGCGGATCGGCGGTGGGCACGTCGAAGAAGAAGTACTGACCGTCGCGCACGGGCATCGTCGACACGCGCTTGTGCTCGCCGACGAACACCGTCCACGCCGACGGGGCGCCGAGCGCCGCACTGTCGGGCACGATGCCGTTCCAGTTGTGGTAGCCGACGTAGTGGCGCTCGATCTCCGTGCCGACGACGTAGGGCCGCACACGCGAGTGCGTGCCGTCGGCGGCGACGACGAGATCGGCCTCGAGCCGCTCGCCGGTCTCGGTGGTGACCACGACGCGGTCGGGCAGGTCCTCGACACCGACGCACCGATGACCGAGCGTGACGCGGTCGCCGACTGCGTGCAGCAGCAGGGCCTGCAGGTCCGAGCGGCGCACGGGGTACGGCCGCTCACCGACGCGGTCGACCAGCGGAGCGAGGCTGAAGTCGCAGAGCACGTCGCCGACGAGATCGCGGTAGCAGAGCCGTTCCATCCGTCCGCCGACGGCAGCGACCTCGGCCCCGAGACCGAGCGCGTTGAGCACCTTGACCCCGTTCGACCACAGCGAGATGCCGGCGCCGACCGGGCGCAGCTCCCGCGACTGATCGATGACCCGAACCCGGTGCCCCGTGCGCAGCAGCGCGACTGCGGTGGTCAATCCCCCGATGCCTGCGCCGACGACGATGACATCAAGATCTTGCAAGAGGGGCTCCCGGTGGTCGACGATCATGCCTGGACGTTGCTGGTGGCCACTCTACGCGAGCCTTCCCGGACCGTGCCCTCAAATCGACCCCACTGGAAATCACCATGGACGCGACGGAAGTGCTGGCCGATCGAGCGATGAGCGTGCATGGACGACAACACCACTGCACAACGGACACGCTCGATCGCGCCACGAGCAACGAATCGAGGCCGCCGTGGACGGTCACGCTGGACGGCTGCTCTGACCGGAATGATCCTCACCGCAGGGTGCTCCTCCTCGGCCTCGACGACGCCGACGAGTCCGACATCCTCGGCTCCCAACACCGTCGCGACGTCGACGATCGAGACTTCGGCACCGGCCACGGATCGGACGGTCGGGACCGCGTCGGAAACAACGGCTGTGGCGGTCTCTGCACCGGCGGCCACGACCGAGTCCACCGACTCGGTTCCGCCGACGGATCCGACGTCCGCGCCGGCCTCGACCGAGGCG